>DAORUA010000080.1:0-10541 GCA_035432945.1 Vicinamibacteria bacterium
CGCGACAAAACCAAGGTCAACATGCCTGACGGTGGCGTCCCTGTGGCAGTGATTTTAACCATCAGCGACCCTGAAGGGCTTGCTCCCATATTCGACGAGATGCGGGCTTCGCTCGTTCAAACCGGTCTGCAAATGCAAGATATTCGGGCAGCCCTACGAAATCGGGCACGCGTTTAAACCATAGGGAACCCGCACAACTGGAGATTAAGACATGGCCAAACCGGTTCTACTCAATAACGGACGAAGCTGGCGTACCAAGAAGGAGGCTCTGCAGCATTTCAAAGAAATGCTGGGCCGGTATTCGCTCGGGCAACGCGTCGCTGCCGGACCGGATCACGATGACCTGAGCGCTCTCCTAGCACGATATGACCACTTACTTCCTACCGGCCACCCTACCAAGACGGGACCTGGTATTTCTTTCTTTTCGAAAGATCGCGCCGCGGGTGAGGGTTGAATCGGTCATGAGCGCCTGCTGAAGCTATCATCCCTCCATGCGAGCCGTCGCCGTAAAGCCAGGAACGAAAGACTCCCTCCACATCCGGACCGACGTTCCGGATCCCGCCCCGAAGCCCTACGAGGCGGTGGTCCGCGTCCACTCGGCGGGGGTGTGCGCCACCGACCTCGACCTCCACCACGGTTCGGTCGGCCGGGCTCCCACGGGCCTCGACTACCTGGTCATCGGCCACGAGAACCTCGGCACGGTCGAGCACGCCCCGCGCGGTTCGAAGGTGCGGGCGGGCGACCTGGTGATCTCGACGCTCCGCCGCGCCTGCGGCGACTACTGCCGGCCCTGCCTCACCGGCGAGCAGGACATGTGCATCACCGGCAACTTCGAGGAGCGCGGGATCGTCGGCCTCCATGGCTTCATGTCCGAGGCCTACGCGGAAGACACCTTCTACCTGGTGAAGGTTCCGGCCCAGCTGATCGAGACCGCGACCCTCGCCGAGCCGCTGTCGATTCTCGAAAAGGGCATCGACCACGCCATGCGCATCCAGTCGCGCTTCTCCTGGGAGCCGAAGAAGGCCCTGGTCATGGGCGCCGGGCCCGCGGGCATCCTGGGCGCGGCCGCGCTGCGCCTCCGCGGGTACGAGGTGATCGTCGCGTCCCTCGAGCCCGAGGGCGGACGGAAGGACAAACTCCTCGCCGAGGCGGGCATCCGGTATCTCTGCATCAAGACTACCTCCCTCGCCGACGCCACCAAGGGCGCCGACGCCCAGGACATCGTGATCGACGCCAGCGGCTCGGAGATGGCGGTACCGTCGGCCATTGAAGCCCTCGCCCCCGGCGGCATCTGCATCCTCGCGAGCGTGACCCGCGGCTCCCGGCCGATCACGGTCGACATCGCGACCGTGAACCGCAACATCGTCCTCGGCAACCGCGTGATCCTCGGAACGGTGAAGGCGGGACGCCGTCACTTCGAGATGGCGGTGCGCGACCTCGAAACCATCGAGATGCGCCGCCCCGGCTGGCTCGCGAACCTCGTCACCCGCCGCCTCCCTTACGACCGGGCGATCGAGGCCATGACCCGCACGCCCGACGAGATCAAGACCGTCCTGCAGTTCGCCTAGGCCGGGCTTCGCTTCATGCCGCGAGGAACCGGGCGGCCGAACCAGAAGGGAACGAAATGAGCAACAGGTTCGAGTCGGGGGCGCCGGGGAACGGCACGCAGATCGCCGCGGAACTTCTGCGGCTGCACGAGGAATGCGAGGCCTACCTGCGATCGCTCCCCGCCGACCTGTTCGTGCAGGCGCAGGGAGAGAAGTGGTCCCCCGCCGAGCACGTCCGGCATCTTTCGAAGTCCGTGCGTCCGGTGGCCCTGGCCCTCGGTTTGCCGCGATTCATGCTGTGGCTGCGGTTCGGACGCGCGTCCGCGGGGTCGCGCTCGTTCGAGGTCATGCGGGAGACATACCTCGCGCGCCTGGCCGCGGGGGCGACCGCCGGCCGCTTCACGCCCTCGCCACAGGCCCCTGCCGCCGACGCCGCAGCCTATCGCGAGGGGATCCTCACCGCGTGGCGGACGGCGAACGCCGACCTTCGCTCGCGGATCGCGGGGTGGGACGAGGAGGCGCTCGACCGGTACCTGCTGCCGCACCCGGCCCTCGGCAAGCTCACGGTGCGCGAGATGCTGTTCTTCACCCTGTACCACAACGCCCACCATCTGAACCTGGTCGCGGGCCGGACCCGATAACGGAGCGCGCCTCTCCGGATAGAGTCCGGAGCATGAGAATTCCCTCCCGGTTCGCTCTCACCCTTCTCTTCGCTCTCCCCGCGTCGGCTCAGACTCCCCCGCCCGCGCCGAAGACCGAGGTGTTAGCACTCAAGGCCGCGCGTCTCTTCGACGGCACCCGCGAGGCGACGGTCGCGAACGGCGTGGTGATCGTGGAAGGCGGCAAGGTCAAGGCCGCCGGCCCCGGCCTCGCAATCCCCGCGGGCGCGCGCGTGATCGATCTCGGCGACGCGACCCTGCTTCCCGGGTTCATCGACGCGCACGTGCACATCACCGGCGAGTCGAGCGACAACTGGTACAAGGACGCCATCGACGGAATGCGGCAGACCGTGGCCGAGCAGGCCATCCGCGCGACCACCTTTGCGAGGCGGACCCTCGAGGCGGGGTTCACCACCGTGCGCAGCGTGGGCGCGGGAGAATGGATCGACATCGGCCTGCGCAACAGCATCGACGACGACGTGGTGCCGGGACCGCGGATCCTCGCCGCCGCCCACGCGCTGGGCGCGCGGGGCGGCCACTGCGACAACACCGGCTTCCCCTACCTGACGTTCGGGAAGGAGCCGGGAATCGTGGACGGGATCGCGAGCGGGCCCGACCAGTTCCGCGACGCGGTGCGCATCCAGCACAAGTACGGCGCGAACGTGATCAAGGTGTGCGCGACCGGGGGCGTGCTCTCGCTCGGCGACGCGGTGGACTCGCCGCAGATCACCCAGGCGGAAATGGACGCGCTGGTGGACGAGGCGCATCGCCTGGGCCTGAAGACGGCGGCGCACGCGCACGGGGCGGAGGGCGCCAGGGTCGCGATCCGCGCGGGCATCGACTCGATCGAGCACGGGAGCTTCCTCGACGAGGAGGCGCTGCAGCTGATGAAGCAGAAGGGCACCTACCTCGTGCCCACCCTGATGGCCGGCGAGTACGCGGGCGGACGCAAGGCGACGCGGCAGTATCCGCCGGAAATCGCGGCCAAGGCCAAGGCGGCGCTCGAAGGCCGGTCGGCGACGTTCAAACGGGCCCTCGCGACCGGCGTGAAGATCGCCTTCGGCACCGACACCGCGGTCAGCCCCCACGGGAAGAACGCGGAGGAGTACGCGCTCATGGTCGAGCACGGGATGAGCGCGGGCGCGGCCCTGCTCACCGGCCCCGCCGCCGCGACGCTTCTCGGCGTGAACAAGGTCACGGGCACCATCGAAGCCGGAAAACAAGCGGACATCGTGGCGGTGCCAGGCGACGTCCTCGCCGACATCAAGGCCACGGAAAAGCCGCTGTTCGTAATGAAAGCCGGCAAGGTGTACCGGAACGACCGCACGCGCTAGAGGCGCACCGGGGTGAGGACCATCATGAACAGCATCGGCCAGCCGAGGTACTTTTCGGCGCGGGGGGCGCGGGCCACGAGGTCTTCGCCCACGGAGTGCTCGGAGAGGCGGGCGATGCGCAGAGAGGCGGCGAGGGCGCCCATGACGTAGTCGGAGATCTGGTTGGCGACGCTCTCCGGAAAGACCCGCGCGCCGGTGCGGGGATCGTGGAAGCGGGCCTGCACGCCCTTGAGCATCATGGCCGGGTGCATGACCGAGACCACGATGAATCCGTCGTCACGGCACACCCGCCGGAGTTCGCCGAAGAAACCGGCGAGGTCGCGCACATGATCGACGACGAGACAGGAGATCACGCGATCGAACGAGCGCGGCTCAAAGGGCAGCATGCCCGACGCGTCCTGGTGAACGAACCGCACGGCCGCGGCCCCCGGCTTGGCCCGGGCCTTGTCCAGCATGCCTTCCGAGAAGTCGATGCCCGTGACCTTCGCCCCGGCGTTCGCGAGGCGGACCGCGTGGCGGCCGGTGCCGCAGCCCACGTCGAGAATGGCCCGGCCGGCCACATCCCCGAGGGCGCGCGCCACCTCGGACTCCTCGATCATGACCAGAGGATTCGCCTCCTCGTCGTAGATCTCGGCCCAGCGATCGTAGCCTTCGCGGGTGGGAACCAGCTCGTCGTCGGCGCTCATCAGCGGTTTTTATCACGCGAGGCGGAGCGCGCGCGGCGTATCCCCCTAGGGAGCCGGTTCGTAATGCGGGCGCCTGATCCCGGGCACGGGGGTCTTCTCCGAGACATCCCGGCAGAGCACCTTGAACTGCGCGATCAGGGCGTCGGCGGTCGCATGGACCTCGCCCAGCCTCGCCCTCGCCTCCTCGCTGCGGCCCTCATCGTGAAGGGACAGGACTTCGGCCACCAGCGCGTGCGCCTCACGGTGCAGCGGGTCGATCGCCTGAAACGCCGGGTGCCCGCCATAGCGGGCCAGACCCTTGCCATCCAGCCACCGGCCGATGTGGCACTGGTGAGCGTCCAGCGCCGGCCGCGCCTCCGGCCCGCCCTTGAGGCGCCTTTCGATGTCGGCGATCCAGGCGCGGTGCCGGGCGCTCGCGAAGAGCAGGGGAAGATCGTCGCGGTTCACCACGGGCAGAGCGCCCCATGAGGGGTCCGTGCGCCAGGACGCGGCCCACGCGGGGATCTCCCCGGCGGGCATGGGAGGGGCGATGCCGTAGCCCTGGGCCCGCCGGCAACCGAGCTGGAGCAGCATCGCGCCCTGCTCCACGGTCTCCACCCCTTCCGCAACGACTTCCCGGCGGAACGCGGCGGCCATGCCGAGCACCCCCTCCAGAATGGCGAGGTCATCCGGATCGTCGAGCATGTCGCGCACGAAGCTCTGGTCGATCTTGAGCCGCGCGACGGGAAGGCGCTTGAGGTAGGTCAGGGAGGAATAGCCGGTGCCGAAGTCGTCGAGGGTGAAGCTCACCCCGATCTCCCCGCAAGCCGCGATAACGCTCGATATCTGGACCAGGTCCTGGAGGGCGCTCGTCTCGAGCACCTCCAGCTCCAGGTCGGTTGGCCGGACCTTCGGATGCGCGGCCAGCATCGCGCGCAGGCGATCGACAAAGCCCGCCTGTTGCAACTGGCGCGCGCCCACGTTGACGCTGATCGGGAGGGCGAGGCCCGCGGCCTGCCAGGCCTCCATCTGGGTCAGCGCAGTGTCGATCACCCACTCGCCGATTTCGACGGACAGGGCATGCTCCTCGATGGTGGGCAGGAACATGGCGGGCGGGAGCAGGCCTCGCTCCGGGTGCTGCCAGCGGATCAGGGCCTCCACCCCGATGACCGTGCCCTTGTACATGTCCACCCGGGGCTGGTACAGGAGCACGAACTCGCGCTCCCTCGAAGCGCGTCGGATGCGATCGATGCTCTCGTGATGGCTCCGTATGCTGCTGTCCTGCAGGGCGTCGAAGATGTGGTACTGGTTCTTGCCCGCGAGCTTGGCCTGGTACATGGCCTGGTCGGCCTGGCGCAGGAGCTGATCGGCATCGACGTCCTTTCCTTCCGGGTAGAAGGTGACGCCCACGCTCGCCGAGACCTGCAGGGCCAGGCCATCGACATTCACGGGCTGGGCGGCGGCGGCGAGCAGCCGGTTGAGTATGGGCACCGCTGACGCCACGCTTTCCAGGTCGACGAGCACGGCGACGAACTCGTCGCCGCCGAGCCGCGCGAGCGTGTCGCCTTCGCGCAGGGCCTCCTTCATGCTGGTGGCCACCGCGACGAGGAGCTGGTCGCCGGCATCATGCCCGTAGCGATCGTTGACGGACTTGAAGCCGTCCAGATCGAGATAGGCCACGGCCAGGGGCTGCTCCCGGCGCTGGGTCAGGGTCATGCTCTGCTGCAAACGGTCGGCGAGCAGCACGCGGTTGGGCAGGGTGGTGAGAGCGTCATAGTGCGCGATGTACTCGAGCTTCTGCCCGTGCTCCTTGAGCGCGGTGATGTCGGAGGACAGCGCCACGTACTGCTGGGTATGGCCATGGGCGTCGCGAACCGCGCTGATGGTGAGCATCTGCGCGTACAGCTCCCCGCTCTTGCGCCGGTTCCAGATCTCGCCGTACCAGTAGCCCTTCTCGATCAGGTCGGCCCACATGGCCGCGTAGAACTCCCTGCTCTGGCGGCCGGAGCTGAGGATGCGGGGGTTCTGTCCGAGCACCTCCTCGCGGCTGTAACCGGTGATGCGGGTGAAGGCGTCGTTGACCTCGATGATCCGGCCCCGGGCGTCGGTGATGGTGATGGACTCCCGGGAGTGGGTGAAAACACTCGCGGCGAGGCTCAGTTCGCGCTCGGCCCGCTTGCGCTCGGTGATGTCGCGGGTGATGCCCAGGAGCAGCGGCTTGTGACTTTCCGGCTCGGCGATGGGGGCCGCGTGGGTCTCGAGCCAGCGATGCGTGCCGCGAAGGCCGACCACCTCGAACTCGAGGAGGCCGCTCTCCCCGCTCATCACGCGCCGATGCAGGGCCACGAATGCCGCCCGATATTCGGGCAGGACGAAGCTGAGCAGGCCGCGCGCGTTCACCTCCTCCACCGAGCCGGCCTCGATCATGGCCAGGCCCGAGGCGTTCATCTCGAGCAGTCTGCCGTCCGAGGCGAGCACTTTCACGCACTCCGGCTCGTTGTCGATGATGGCGCGCAGCCAGCGCTCGCTCCGCCGGAGCGCTCGCTCCGTCTGGGACTGGCTGGTCATCTGGGTCTCTCGATCGGGATCGTCTCAGGCCTCCGACCCCCCGGGGGCCGGCAATTACGCTCACCTCGCGACTTTGGCACGATGCGAAAAGCCGTGGGAATGGCTCAAATGCATCCTACCCGACGCCACCGAGCAACCCGTGGCTCAGGGGCCCGGGAGCCGGGCATCCCATAAAGTCGCGGGCATGAATGCCCTCGCCCTGGCCGTGGTGGCCGCCTCCATCCATGCGCAGAACCCTCACGCGGCGCCCCCCGTGGCCGATCCCCCATCCGTCTGCGACAGCTGCGACGAATGGAATCAGCCGCAGAAGCCATTCAAGCTGCACGGCCGCTCGTACTACGTGGGAGTGCGCGGCCTCTCCGCGGTGCTCATCCAGACGAGCGATGGGCTGATCCTCCTGGACGGAGGTCTTCCCCAGTCGGCGCCTCTCATCGAGGGAAACCTCCGCAGCCTGGGCTTCAAGGTCGAGGACATCAGGCTCATCGTCAACTCTCACGCCCACTACGATCACGCGGGCGGCATCGCCCGGCTGCAGCGGGACAGCGGGGCCGAGGTCGCGGCGAGCGCTTCGGGAGCGGCCGCGCTCCGGGCGGGAATGCCCGTGCCCGACGATCCGCAGTTCGGAAAGGACGGCAGGGAGGGCGCGTTCCCGCGGGTGAGCCGGGTTCGGGTGGTGAAGGACAAGGAGGAACTCCGGGTGGGCGACACCGCGATCACCGCGCACCTCACGCCGGGCCACACCCCCGGGAGCACGGCCTGGACCTGGAGGTCATGCGAGGGGGGATCGTGTCTCGATCTCGTGTACGCGGACAGCCTCACCGCGATTTCGCTCGACGGTTTCCGATTCACGGGCGACAAGACCCATCCGGACGTGAGCGAGACATTCAAGCGCAGCATTGCCACGGTGGAGGCCCTCCCCTGCGACCTCATGCTGAGCACCCACCCCGGGGCCTCCGGCCTCTTCGAACGGCTGGAGCGGCGGGAGTCCTCGCCGGTCCCGGATCCGCTCCTCGACAAACAGGCTTGCCGCGCCTACGCGGACAAGGCGCGACGCAACCTCGATCAGCGCCTGCAGGCCGAACGCGCCGCCGCCCCGAGGTTCTAAGCGGGACTCACTCGCAGCGCAGGGCTTCGGTCGGCTCCACCGCCGCCCCGCGCCACGCGGGCACGAGGCAGGCGAGGCAAGCGGCGAGAAGGAGCAGGCAAGGGGCGACCAGGAAGGCCACGGGGTCGCGGGGCGTGACGCCGAAGAGCATCTTCTCGAGCAGCTTCGAGAGGCTCATGGAGGCGAAGACGCCGAGAGCAAGGCCGGCCGCAGCCACCGCGAGGCCCTGGCGGAGGATGAGGCCGACGATGTGCCGCCGCGTCGCTCCAAGCGCGGTGCGCACGCCGATCTCGCGCGTCCTCTGCGACACGCTGTAGGAAAGCGTCCCGTAGAGCCCCGCCGCGGCGAGCACGAGGGCGAGAAGGGCGAAGGCCCCGACCGTCCAGGCCGCGAAACGCGGCTGGGCGACCGAGGCTTCGAGACGGCTCGCGAGCGTCGCGGTCTCGATCGTCGACCCCGGGTCCACGTCGCGTGCGAGCGCGCGCACCAGGGGCGCCAGCGCGGCGGGATCGCCCTTGGTCCGGATCGCCAGGTGGTACCACCCGGTGAGGCGCCCGGGCGGGGCGAGCGAGAACATCTCGGGGACCGGCTTCTGGTCGAGGCCGTTCTTGAGCAGGTTCTGAACCACGCCCACCACCTCGGTGAGGGCTTCGGGCTGGTCGTTGACCAGGCCGGGGATGCGCCGGCCCACCGTGCCGAGGCCGTCGCTCAGGTAGAGGCGGGCGAACTCCTCGTTCACCACGAGCGGCCGGATTCCCGCGCCCAGGTCGGAAGCGCTCAGGAGCCGCCCCTCCTTCACGCGCAACGACAGCGCCTCCGCGAAGCCCGGGCTGACCACGTACACGGTGGCGCGGGCCGCGATCTCGCCGCCCGGCGCCTTTTCCGAGCGAATGGTGAAGCTGCGCACCGCGGTCGACGGATCGAAGGGCGCCATGTTCGCAGCGCCCGCGAAAAGGACGCCCGGAAGGGCGCGGGCGCGCTCGACCATCCGTTCGGGGGCGTCGCTTTCGGCTTCCCCCTCGCGCGCCGCGGCCGCGCCCGGCTCGATGCGGGCAAGCAGGACATCGCCGGTGTCGTATCCCGGATCGACGTTCAGCAGCGCCTCGAAGCTGCGGAAGAGCAGTCCGGCCCCCACGAGAAGCACCACGGCGAGCGCCGCCTCGATGGCCACGAGGCTCGCCCGCGTCTTCTGGGCCGCCACGCTCGCCGAGGCCCCGGCGCCGTCGCGCAGGGCGGGAGAGGGCGCGACGCGGGAGGCGCGGATCGCGGGCAGGAGGCCGCCGAGGAGCCCGGCAAGCACACTGACGCCCACCGCGAACGAGATGCTCAGCGCGTCGAGAGTGATGTCGTCGATCCGCGGGAAGTTGCGCGGGGCGAAAGAGGGCAGCAGGGCGACGAGACCACGGGCGAGGGCGACGCCAAGCAGGCCGCCCGCCGCGACGAGGACGAGACTCTCCGCCATCATCTGCGCGAGAAGCCGTCCGCGGCTCGCGCCGAGCGAGGCGCGCACCGCGAGTTCCCTCTGCCGCGACACCCCGCGCGTCAGCTGGAGACTCGCCACGTTGAAGCAGGCGATAAGGAGGATGAAGACAGCGCCCATCCCGAAGACCATGAGCGCGGGCCGAACCCGCTCGGTGACGTGGTCGACCCAGCGCACCGCGCGCACGGTCACGGGGCCGCCCTTGCCGAAGACGGCGTCCACCACGGGCGGCCGCTGCTGGGCTCGCGCGATCAGGGAGCCCTCCTGCGCCGCCTGCTCGGGGGTGACCCCGGGCCGCAGCTTCGCGAGCGCGCCGAAGAAGGCGACGGACTGCCGCGCGGGATCCGCGGATCCCGGCGAGACGGTGTACGTCGTGAAGATGCGCGTCTCGCGATCCGGGAAGTAGAAGCCCTCGGGTGCGACCCCGACGACGGTGTACGGGGCGCCGTCGAGGATGAGGCCCCGGCCGAGGACGTTCGGATCGCCCCCGAAGCGCTCGCGCCACAACGCGTGCGAGAGGACGGCCACCGCGGGCGCGTTCTCCACCGCATCCGCCTCGACGAAGAACCGGCCCAGCGCGGGACGCACGCCCAGGATCGAGAAGACGGAGGGAGTCATCGCGCTGCCCGGGATCTTCGCGGGCTCGGGCCCGCCGGTGTCGGTGAGACGCTGCGAACGGAAAGCTCCGATCGCCTCGATGGTCTTCCCGTCCTTCCAGGCGTGATAGGTGAAGTTCGTGAGCAGTCCGCCCGTCACCGCGGAGGTGGCGCCTTGATGGAACTCGGAGACCCGCAGGATCCGGTCGGCGTCGCCATACGGGAGCGGCCGCATCAGGACGCCGTGGACCACGGAGAAGAGAGCGGTATTGGCCCCGATCCCCAGGGTGAGCGACACGAGTGCGGCGAGGGTGAAGGCCTTCTCTCGCGTCATTGAGCGAAGGGCAAGCCGCATGTCCCGGAAGATCTGGGCGTTCATGGAATCGAACGTAACAAATCCCGTGCCATTCTCGGAACGCGCCCGGGGGGCGGCCGGGGTGAGCGAAGGCGGCCGCTCGTGGGACCGCCCGTCCCGATTCTGAACGGTGTGGACCTGGTCTAGCAGCCCGTGGCGAAAGTCTGCCGGCATTCGACGAACGCCGCATCCCGTCTGGCTTCTTCGCTCAGGACCCCGAATATTCCCGATA
>DAORUA010000080.1:10641-12069 GCA_035432945.1 Vicinamibacteria bacterium
ACGAACGCCGCATCCCGTCTGGCTTCTTCGCTCAGGACCCCGAATATTCCCGATATTCGGGGCCTTCGACTCATTGCCATACGGGCGCGGCGCTCGTCTCGGTGCTGCGGCACACTTTCGCCACGGACTGCTAGGGCTCGATGGCGAGGCCGGTCGGATCCTCGAACTGCGCCATCAATCCCCACCCGCCGAACACCTCCGACACCACGAGCCGCACCTCGTTGTCGCCCTTCTCGAGGGGGAGATAGACCGAGGCCTGGTCGAGGTGGATGAGTCCCTCCTGGCGGGGGAAGTTGAAGATGTAGCGCTGATCGCCGGAGAAGAGGATCCGGCCGTTGAGGAAGACGCTCACCTCGTCGCTGAAACCGATGCGGAGGCGCTTGATGCCGGCCTGCTCCGCGCGGACACGGAAGGAGGCGATGGTGGCGTAGCGCTTCGACTTCGCGGGAACCTCCACCTGGCTGCCGAACACGACGAGGCCGGAGGGAAGGACGTTCGCCACGGGCCAGGTCTCGGGAGAGCCCGCGGCGCCGGTCAGGGCGCGGACCGGCCCGTCCTCGGGCACGAAGGCCGGGGACAGGCGGAACTTCGTGACCAGGCCGGGCAGCGGCGTGGCCTTCGCCTCGACGATCTTCGAGAAGTCGTAGCGGGTGACATCGGGACGGACCGCCACGTTCGCGAAACTTGAGGGCGGCTCGACCGCTCCCGCGATGTTCGCTCCGAGGAACGAGCGAAGGGCGATGAAGCCTCCCTTGCTTCCACGCGCGAGTTTCGGCACGGCCAGCACCGGCTCGGGCGCGTCGCCGAGGAAGAGCGCCGCCTTTTCGCCGAGCAGTTCGAGCCTCACGTGGATCCACCGGCCCGCGGGGAGGTCGACCGCGGCCGTCGATTCCGGTCCGTGGAAGAGCTGCCAGTTGCCGAGGCCCTGGTAGAAGGGATCGTACTGAATCGCGTCGGGCAGGCGCGACTTGTGAAGCCGGAAGTAGATGGCCTCCGACTCACGTTCCGACTGCATCCGGAAATGGATGTAAGCGAACGCGCGCTCGCCCGTGGACCACAGGTCGAACTCGATGGTGCCGTCCTTGAGGTCGACATCGCGGCGCGTGGACATGGTGGAGGTCAGGCGCAAGGCGGTCTTCCCGCCCAGGGTCTCCACCCGGGCCTTGGGATCGCTGGTCTTCCAGAGGCCGTCGGTGAAGGGGAGATCCCTCCCGGGTGAGGCCGCGAGAGCGAGGACGAGAAGTGAGGTCAGCATGGGCGCGATGGTACGGAGGGTCCGCGCGGCCGGGGAATGGACGGAACCGTCCGATGCTGGTACTTTTCGTGGATCGCATGAGAACCGCGGACGCACGCCGGCAGAAGATTCGACCGATTGAATTCCATCGGACGAAATACGGGCGCGAGCTGCTCATCGACGTGATCCGGGCC
>DAORUA010000081.1:0-11998 GCA_035432945.1 Vicinamibacteria bacterium
CGCGATCACGGCGGGCACGAACCAGCCCGCGACCACGTCGGCGAGGCGCTGGATGGGCGCGCGGCTTCGCTGAGCCTCGCTCACCATCTTCACGATCTGGGCGAGCAGGGTGTCGCTGCCCACGCGCTCGGCCTGCATCACGAAGCCCCCGGTCCCGTTGATGGTGGCGCCGGTGACGGGATCGCCCTTCTGCTTCTCCACGGGGATCGGCTCGCCGCTGATCATCGACTCATCGACCGAGCTCGATCCTTCGATCACCTTGCCGTCGGTCGGAACCTTCTCGCCCGGTCGTACGCGCAGAGAATCTCCGACCATCACCTGCTCGAGAGGGACATCCGACTCGCTGCCGTCAGGGCCTATGCGCCGCGCGGTGCGGGGCGCGAGCCCAAGCAGGGCGCGAATGGCGCTCCCGGTGCGGCTGCGCGCGCGCGACTCGAGCACCTGGCCGAGGAGAACGAGCACGGTGATGACGCTCGCGGCCTCGAAGTAGCGGTCCACCATGCCGTGGTGGCCGCGGAACGAGTCGGGGAAGGCCCGCGGAAACAGGGTGGCGATCACGCTGAACGAATACGCGGCGCCAGTGCCGATGCCGATCAGCGTGAACATGTTGAGGCTGCGGTTCAAAAACGACGCTCCCATCCGCTGGAAGAAGGGCGCCCCCGCCCAGAGCACCACCGGGGTCGAAAGGGCCAGCTCGAGCCAGCCTTGAGCTTCCGGCGAGATGAGGTTCTGGAGAGGAGATCCCGGGAGCATGTCGCCCATGGCGAGGAGGAAGACCGGGATGGTGAGGCCCAGGGCGACCCGGAACCGACGGGTCATGTCCACGAGTTCGGGATTGTCGGGTTCGTCCACGGCGACGGTGCGTGGTTCGAGCGCCATGCCGCACTTGGGGCAGCTCCCGGGCCCGTCCTGAACGACCTCGGGATGCATCGGGCACACGTATTCCGTCTTCGTGGCGGGCGGGGCGATCGTCTCCGGCTCGAGGGCCATGCCGCACTTCGGGCAGGCTCCCGGGCGATCCGAGCGGACTTCGGGGTCCATCGGACAGATGTACGCGGTGGACGCGCCGGCCGGAGGGGCCGGCTCCGCCGATTTCGCCTTCGGAACGACCGACCCGTCGGCCGCGAGGTATCGGCCCGGATCCGCGACGAACTTCTTCAGGCACCCCTGGCAGCAGAAGTAGATGGTCTTGCCCTGGTACTCCGTCGACCCCGCGGCCTTCGCGGGGTCGATCCGCATGCCGCAGACCGGGTCGAGGGCGAGGTCCGTCGATGCGGCCACGGGAGCCGCGGCCATGGTGATGGCCCTCGACTTCGCGGGAAGGTAGCGGTCGGGGTCGGCCTCGAACTTCGCCTGACAGCCCTTGGAGCAGAAGTGGACCAGGCGGCCCCGGTGCCGGACCGATCCCGCGGCTTTGGCCGGGTCGATCTTCATGCCGCAGACGGGGTCGGTGACCGTGGGCGGAGCGCCCGGGGAAGAAGTGTCGGTCGGGGAGTGCGTGTGCTGATGATTCATGGATGTCTCTCTTTCACTCCTGCAGACGCACGACCCGAGGCTTCATTACAGTCGCAGTCCCCATTTTTTCACGCCGGTCGCAAGAGGGTTCAGGCTCGGCCTTTTCGGCGGCAGGCGCACCGGGGTCTCACAGAAAGCCGATGCGCTTCAGCGCAACCAGGAGGTAGTCCGCCACGACGGCGTGCGCCCTCTCGTTGAAATGGTAGTCGTAGGCGTTGACGATCAGGTCCTCGGCGCGCATGTCCTGGAAGGCCTCGCGCAGGTCGACCACGGCGACCCCCTGCTCCGCGGCCAGCCCCTTCACGTAGTCGTGCGCCGCGCCGAACTTGTAGTTCTCGAGGTCGTGGAGCACCGGTATCACGACGACGACGAACCGCGTGCGGTCGATGGAGGCCAGGAACCCGCGGAAGAACTCTCGATGCGCGGCGAGGTCCCTCGAGTCGGACGCATACAGCGAGCGCAGGTAGTCGGCATAGGAGAGTCGGGCGCCGAGCCGCTCGAGGAGCCGGAACACGCGGCTCTCCAGGAGATAGTAGAACCTCGAGTGGCGGTAGAGATAGTGGCCGGCCTGGCCGGGGACGAGGTGATCGTAGAAGCTGTCGCCGGCCGGGTTGTCCACCGCTTCGACGTCGTTGGCGAAGAAGAAGAGCACGGCCTTGTCGAGGCCGTACTTCTCGCTGACGTTCGCGAGCGCCGCGACCTGCTGCTGCGTGTTGAAGCCGGGTGCGGCGACGTTCATGACCTCGTAGCGCGGGCCCAGCTTGCCCTGCAGCAGGCCTGGGAAGATCTTCCGCTCGTCGCGGATCGGCACCCCGAATACGAAGGAGTCGCCCACGAGGGCGATCCGCGTCACCCCCGGCTCCTTCCGGATCGCGTGTTCGACGTCCCGGAACCCGTCGGAGTTCCTGCGGACGCTCGCGAGGAAGTTGTCACCGGTTCCGTTCCCGAACCAGTTTGTCTCGGGGCCCGTCAAGAGCCGAAGCACCCCTTCGGACACCAGGCAGAAGAGGAGCAGCGACCCGGCCAGAAGGGCGAGATTCCCGAGGAACGGAGGCCTGTCGGGCCGATCGAGCCGGGCCGCCCGCCCGCGCCGCTGTCCGCGTCTCTTTCCCATTTCGCAGACGCCGGCGCGCGCGTTCGAGCGGCCGACCCGACGTCCTGTCCTCCTGCGCGGAGGATACAGAGCGGAGTGCGGGTGAAACAAGGGGAGTTGGCGCGTCAAGCCCGGCCGGCGCGCTGATTCGGGCACGGCGCGGGCGGCGACCGTGTCAGCATAGGGACATGCCCCGCGCCGCGGCCGTCGCCCTCCTGTGGCTGACCCTCCAGCCCGCGTGCCATCACCCGGCGCAGGAGCTGGCCCGCGGCCAGGCAGGGGTGGACGGGCCGAGGGCGCTGGTTGAGGCACTGGCGGACCGCTTCGGGCCGACCAACCGCGAGCCCGCCTTCGATGCCCTGCGCCCACGTCTCGCCCACGCCGTCCTGGTTCCCTCCCGGATCTTCGACGACGCGGCCGCCTGGATGGATCGCGGGAACACCTTTCGGGCGGTTGAGTTCACCGGGGCCGCGGCGGGGGACGCGTACCGCATGGGCGTGCGTGCTCACGCCCCACCACCCGGCGCCCCCAGCGCGTACCGAGGCCGCGTGCAGCTCGAGCGGCTGAGCGGCGGGCGCTTCGAGTGGTCGGTGGACGAGGAGCTCGCGGTTGGCCGCGTGCGGCCGTCCGACCTCGCCTCCGCGCTCGAGGCGCTCTTCCGGGGGGCCGAGGGAACGAGCGAAGCGACGGCCCGGGCGGCGGTTGCCGAGGCCCTCCCACGGGCCTCGGCCCGTCTCGGGCTCCTTCTCCACCTCGAGACGCTGGTGCTGCAACATGATGCGCAGGGCGCGACCGCGGTGCGCCTCGCGGTGCGCCTGACCCCGGCCGGGATCCGCGGCCTCGCCCCTCGCTACGCGGCCTTCCTCCAAACCTACGCGACGCCCATCCGGATGCGGCTCCTGGTCGCGGAACCGGCCGGCGTCGCGTGGTGGAGCCTCGACGGGTCGGACAACCTTTGGACGTTGCACCTGCGCCTGCGGGGCGGGAGTCTCGTGCCCCTCGAGGGCCAGGCCGACCGCCGCGTCCCCCCGCACTTGCGCGCCACGATCGACTACTCGACCCGGATGGGACGCTTCAACGTAGGCGCGTCGCGGCTCGTGGCGGAGGTGGCTCTCACCTCGACGGGGATCGAGAAGGGCTTCTCGGCGCGCTTCCTCCAGGAGCCCTCCTGGCAGCTCCCGTTCCTCGCAGAGTCGCTCCTGCACGGGCCGCTTTACTTCCCGTTCGAGGGGCCGGGCTCGGAGGCGGGCTGGGCAGCCCGCGAGACTCCGGAGGGATACACGCGCTTCGTCCGCCGCTACCGGGTCCGGGTGCGCGAGACCTGGATCCTCCGCTGGCTGGGCGGAATGGCCAGCACCGCGGTGAACGACTTCCGCAGCGGCGCCGAGGCGGAGGCCGATCGCTTCCAACGGGAGTGGCTCCTCGCCCTGCGCGACGACCTCGCCGCCCTCTTGCCCGCGCCATGAGGACAAGCCTCCCCGGCGCGTCGGCCAGGATCGACCGGTGGCCGAGAGAGTTGGAGCGGTCTAACCCGCGAGCGTAAATTGAGCGCCTATGATCAAGAACCGGATTCTCCTGAGTTTCGTTTTCGCCGCTTCGATCCTGGCCTCCGGTTGTGGCGAGGATGTCCTCACCGGACCGACGGCGGTCACGGGCGGGGTCTGGAAACTGCAGAGCCTCGAAACCCCTGCGCTCTTCGTGCCGGTCGGCCGGCCCGAGAGCTACACCGTGGAGTTTCGTGATGCGGCCGTGCTCGCGGTGAAGGCCGACTGCAACTCCTGTTCCGGGACCTACACCATCTCCGGATCGTCTCTCACGATTGGCGCGCTCGCCTGCACCCGGGCGTTCTGCGGAGAGGCTTCACTCGACACGGCGTTCCTCGCGGTCCTGACCAACGCAAGCAGCTTCGGCGTGACCGACGCGGAACTTAAGATCTTTTCTTCGAAGGGCACGGCGCGCCTGAACCGGTAGTTCGGTCGCGAGCCGTTTCAGCTCAGCGGGGGAAAGATGAGCGCCCCGCCCTTCCAGGAACGCAAGGTCACGTCGGTCTTCTTGGCCTGCGTGATCTCCGCCATCTCGGTCACCAGGGCTTCCTCTGACTTGTTCAGGCCCGTCTCCCTGGGCCCCCCACCGCGGCCTTGACCTCGGTGTGCCACTTCCAAAGCAGGTAGATGGCGGGGTAGACCAGCAGCTCCATCAGGAACGACGTCGCGAGACCGCCCACCATGGGTGCGGCCACCCGCTTCATGACGTCGGCTCCGGTGCCCATGGACCACATGATGGGCATGAGGCCCATCATGGCCGCGGCCACCGTCATCAGCTTGGGCCGCACGCGTTTGACCGCGCCGTGGACGATGGCCTCGTGAAGGTCTTCGATGGAACGAAGCCGGCCCTCGGCCTTCGCCTCGGCGTAGGAGAGGTCGAGGAAGAGGAGCATGAAGACACCGGTCTCGGCATCGAGGCCCATGAGCGCGATCATCCCCACCCAGGCCGCGATCGAGACGTTGTAGTCGAGGAGATACATGAGCCACACCGCCCCCACCACGGAGAAGGGCACCGCCAGCATCACGATGCTCGCCTTCACTCCCGAGCCCGTGTTCAGGTACAGGAGGAAGAAGATGGTGAAGATGGTGATCGGCACCACCAGCTTCAGCCTTTCGCGAACCCGCAGCATGTTCTCGTACTGTCCACTCCACTCCATCGAGTAGCCGGGTTTCAGGGTCACGCGCCGCGCCGCTTCCTTGGCGCGTTCCACGAAGCCGCCGATATCGCTCTCCGCGGTGTCCACGTAGACGTAGCCCGCGAGCAGGCCGTTCTCGTTGCGGATCATGGACGGCCCTTCCACCTTGCGGATGGCCGCGATCTGCGAGAGCGGGATCTGCGCGCCCGAGGGAGTGGATACGAGGACCCGACCGAGGCGGTCGAGATCGTCGCGCAATTCGCGAGGGTAGCGGACGTTCACCGGGAAACGGGCGCGGCCTTCCACGGTGGTGGTGACGTTCTCCCCGCCGATCGCGGAGAGGATGATTTCCTGCACCGCGGCGACACTCAGGCCCCGGCGCGCCAGTTCCTCCCGATTCAGCTCGAAGTCGACGAAGTACCCTTCGGCGGCCCGCTCGGCGAAGACGCTGCGAGCCCCCTTCACTTCGCGCAGGACCTTCTCGAGCTCGAGGCCGAGTCTCTCGATCTCCTTGAGGTCATCACCGAAGATCTTCACCCCCACGGGGGTGCGCACGCCGGTGGTCAGCATGTCGATGCGGGCCTTGATGGGCATGGTCCACGCGTTGGTGACGCCCGGGAGTTGAAGGGCCTTGTCCATCTCGGCCACGAGTTCATCCCAGGTCATGCGGTCCGGAGTGATCCTGCGCAGCACTCCCTCCTTCAGCCACCCGGGCGCCCATGAGGAGTACCAGCGGTCCTTCGCTCGCCATTCCGAACGGGGCTTCAGGACCACCGTGGTCTCCATCATCGACAAGGGTGCGGGATCGGTGGAGGTGTCCGCCCGGCCGGCCTTGCCGAAGACACTCTGCACTTCCGGGAAGGAACGGAGGACCCGGCCCTGGGTCTGCAGCAACCGCGTCGCCTCCGTGACCGAGATCCCCGGGAGTGTGGTGGGCATGTAGAGCATCGTGCCTTCGTTCAGGGGCGGCATGAACTCGTGGCCGAGACGCAGGTACACCGGGATCGCGCTCAGCACGACGAGGATGGACGCGAGGATCGTCGACTTGGGATGCCGGAGCACGAAGCGGCACGCGGGCTCGTAGACCGCGAAGAGCGCGCGGCTGATCGGATGCTTCTCCTCCGGGTGGTATCGACCGACCGTGGCCTGATTGAAGAGCCAGGAGAGCCAGCGCGGACGGAAGGAGACGAAATCCATCCGGGTGAAGAGCATGCGCAGGGCGGGATCGAGGGTGATGGCCAGCAGAGCCGCGATGAAGAGGGTGAGGTTCTTGGTCCAGGCCAGCGGCGTGAACAAGCGCCCCTCCTGGTCAACGAGGGTGAAGATGGGCAGGAATGCGACCGCGATGACGAGCAGCGAGAAGAAGACCGACGGCCCCACCTCGAGCAGAGCTTCGAGCCGCACCGCATGGAAGTCGCCCTGCCTTCCCCCTTCCTCCCACTTCTGGAGCTTCCGGTACGCGTTCTCCACTTCCACGATCGCGCCGTCCACGAGGACGCCGATGGAGATGGCGATGCCGGCGAGCGACATGATGTTCGAGGAGATGCCCATCAATGACATGGGTATGAATGCGAGCAGTACGGACACGGGAATGGTGACGATGGGGACGATGGCGGAGGGGATGTGCCAGAGAAAGACCAGGATCACCAGGCTCACGATTCCGATCTCGATGAGGAGCTCGTGCTTGAGGTTGTTGATCGAGGCGTCGATCAGCTCCGAACGGTCGTAGGTCGTGACCACGCGGACGCCCTTGGGCAGGGACGGCTGGATATCCTCGAGTCGCTCCCGGACCAGCCGGATCACCTCACGCGCGTTCTCGCCGTGGCGCATGACCACGATGCCGCCGACCGCATCCCCTTCGCCGTTGAGGTCGGACACACCGCGGCGGATCTCCGGGCCGAGGGCCACCGTTCCGATGTCGCGCACGAGGACCGGCGTGCCGAGGTCGTCGGTCTTGAGCACCACCTTCTCGATGTCCGCAACCGACCGGATGTACCCGCGCCCGCGCACCATGTACTCGCGCCCCGAGAACTCCAGGAGGCGCCCGCCCACGTCCGAATTGCTCTTACGCACCGCCTCGCTGACCTCCGCGATCGAGAGTCCCCGGGCTTTGAGGCGGTTGGGATCCACCGTGACCTGGTACTGCTGAACGAAGCCGCCGATGGACGCGACTTCGGCGACACCCGGCACCGACTGCAGCCGGTAACGGAGATTCCAGTCCTGGAACGAGCGGAGGTCGACGAGCGAGTGGGTCTTCGATTCGTCGACGAGCGCGTATTGGAACACCCAGCCGACGCCGGTCGCGTCCGGTCCGAGTTCGGTCTTCACCCCCGTGGGGAGCTGCGGCTGGATCTTGCTCAGGTACTCGGAGACGCGGCTCCGCGCCCAGTAGATGTCGGTGCCGTCCTTGAAGATGACGTAGACGTAGGAGAAACCGAAATCGGAGAAACCGCGGATCACTTTCACGTTCGGCGCGCCGAGGAGGGCGGCCACGATCGGGTACGTGACCTGGTCCTCCATGATGTCGGGGCTGCGGTCCCAGCGCGAGTAGACGATCACCTGGGTGTCCGAGAGATCAGGGATCGCGTCGATCGGGATGTGCTGCAGGGTGTAGACGCCGTACGCGGAGGCTATGGCCACCGCGATCAGGACGAGGGCCCGGTTATGGGCGCTGAAGCGGATGATGGAGCGGATCATGATCGGGCTTCAGCGCGGGTCCGGGGTGGCCGACTTCATGGATTGAACCGCGGCGCGAAGGCTCGACTCCGAATCGATCAGGAAGTTCGCGGCCACCACCACCTTCTCGCCCGCGGAGAGGCCGGAAAGCACCACGAAGCCCGCGTCCGCGCGCGCGCCGAGGGTCACCTCGCGCGGCTCGTAACGGCCTTCGCCGAGGTCGACGAACGCGAGCTTGCGGGCACCCGCGTCGATGATGGCGCCTTCGGGCACCACGAGGGCGGATCCGAGATCGACATCGAGAGTCACATCCGCGAACATGTCGGGCTTGAGTCGACCGCCCGGGTTCAGGATCTCGACCCGGACCTTGGTGGTTCGGGTGGCCGCCTCCACGGTGGGCGAGATGAAGGTGACCGGACCGCGCAGCTTCCGGCCCGGGGCGGAAGCGGTCTCGATGGTGGCGGACATGCCGAGGCGAACGGAGGGGAGGTCGGCTTCGTAGACGTCCGCCATGACCCACACCCGGCTCAAATCGGCGATGTCGAAGAGGGAGTCCGCGGGCGTGACCCGCATGCCGTGGAGCGCCACTTTCGCGAGGACGTAGCCGCTCTCGTCGGAATAGAGATCCACGTCGCGCCGGGCGACACCTTCCTTCTCGAGAGTCGCGATCTCTTCGGGCCGGATGTCCCAGAGGAGCAGGCGCTGGCGGACCGCGTCGACGAGTGCTTTGCTTCGCACGGCTGCGTCGCCCTCGTTCCCCCCCAACTCGCGGACCGCTTTCCGGGCCAGAAGATATTCCTGCTGGGTGGCGTAGAGCTCGGGACTGTAGATGGAGAGGAGCGGCTCACCTCTCTTCACGTACTTGCCGATGAAGTCCACGTAGACGTGCTCGATGAAGCCGTCGTACTTGGTGTGCACGTGGTGAAGCAGGCGCTCGTCGGGCACGATGCGTCCGACCGTACGGATGGCGCGGCTGAGCGGTGCGAGCGCGAGCGGTTCACTTCGCACGCCGAGGAGCTGTCTCCGGTCGGCGGGGATCACCACCGAAGCGCGGCCCTCGACGGCGGATGCGGGCGCTTCCACTTCGTCCGTGTAGACCGGCACGAAGTCCATGCCCATCGAGTCCTGAGTCGGATGGTCGGAATGGATGCTTGGGTCCATGGGGGAGCGGTAGAAGGCGATCTTCCGCTCCTCCTTTGCTGCGGCCGGTCCGGAGTCTCCGCCAGCAGGGGGAGCGCCCCGGCGTGCGCCGGCGAGGTAGCCGAGCCCGACCAGAATGAGTGCTGCGATCAGGAGTCCGAACTTCTTCATGACGTCTGCCTTTCCATGCCGAACGCGTCGAGTAGCGCCGAATGCCAGAGGATGTGAAAGAGGAGTTCCGCGTGCTGCCGCTGGTCCGCATAGAGAACGCGGTGGGCGTCGAGCACGGCGATGAACGGGGTCTGTCCCGACCGGAAACCGGCGAGTGCTGATTCCACCGCGAGGGAGTCGATCACCAGGACCTCCCGCTCGATGGTGCGGGCCTCGAGCACCGCCGCCTTGAAATCGGCGTAGGCCTTCTCCACGGAGGCGCGGGCCTTGAGCGCCATCCCTTCCTGTTCCGCCTGAGCCGATCGAAACCAGGCCTCGGCCTCCACGATGGCCTGCCGCTGCTTCGACTTTCGATACGCGGGCAGGATGATGCCCACTTCCGCGGTCCAGCGATCGGGCAGGGACCCTCGAAAGGCCCACGAGCTCGAGACCATGAAGTCGGGCTTGAGGTTGCGCTGGGCGAGGTCGATGGCCAGGCGGTTCCTCTCGACCAGGGTGAGGGCCGCGTGCAATTCGGGGCTCGCGCCACGAGCGCGCGCGAGGACGGTTTCGAGGGGCGGCACCACGATGCCGCGGCCGATGAGATCCTTGAGCCCTCCCGGAATCTCGACCGGAGTGCCCTCCCCTTGCCCGCGCAACCGATTCACCTCCGCGATGGCGGAGGCGGCGAGGCCTTCTTCATGAAGGCGCATCTGGTCGAACCGCGCCACCTCGGCCTGGGCGCGGAGGACATCGAGCTGGCTTCCGAGTCCGGCGGAATAGCGGGCGCGGGTCAGCTCCTCGATGTCCGAGGTCGCGTGGCGCTGGTCCTTGATGATCGCGATGTTCTCGCGAGCCAGGAGCAGGTCGGCAAGCGCCTTCCGCAGCGCGTAGGTGACAGACAGGGAGACCGCAGCGGTCGCGTGCTGCGCCAGATCGGACTCCCGCGCGCTCACGTCACGGCGCAATTGGCGCTTTCCCGAGAAAGGCAGCTCCTGGGAGAAACCGATGCGCGGCCCGGTGTCGGCCCCGTCGCCCGGGAGCCAGGCGTCGCCTTTGTCGTAGCCGAGCGAAACCACGGGATCGGAAAGCGCCCCCGAGGGTGCGATCCGCGCGACGGAGGCTGAAGCACGTTCCCGCGCGGCCCGGAGATCCGGGTTCCGGGCAAGGGTCTCCTCGAGAAGGGCTTTGACCGAAGGGTCTCCCGTGAGCGGGAACAGATCCTGACCGCGGGCCATAGGCGCGGCCACGAGGAAGACGAGGAAGACGGGCAGGGAACGACGAACGAACAAGGAAAAGGAAGAAAGCACGGGAACCTCCACGAAGAAGAAATGCCGGAGAGCAGCGTCCGGAATCTTGATTTCAGCCAAGCAGGGCTTGCCGAAATGGGCGCACCCCTAGCGGGTGCGCGTTTTGTGGGAGGTCAGATCCTCAAGACCGCGCGCGCGATGATGGGGCGGGTCGGGAGCGGGTGCGAAAACACCGACACGGGCACCGCCGCGTCGATCGTCACAGGGTGCGCCGGCGCAGGAGCCGAGGCAACAGCCAGAACCGTCGCGGACGGAACCGCGGTCCTGGAGCCGGAATCGCTGGCGCAGCACATCCCTCCGATCGAGAGCCCGTCGGACGCGCAGCAGTCGTCCGCGGCCATCTGGGGGCAGACGAGGCAGGGGCACAGCGCGAAGACAAGGCTCAACCCGGCCACGGCCAACAGGCCTCGACGGAGCCGCTTCAGCACCGAAGTCACAGGCCCTTGTAGCACTCCCGGGCCGGCGGTCGCAAGCATGCAAATGGCCCCCCCGACATGGCTGTGAGTCGAGCGAGTTGGGCCTGTAGCATCAACTCGCATTTCCCCGAGCTCCTGGAGAACTCCCGATGAGAGCCAACAAGGCTGACCCCGTCCTCCCACCGCACCCGAGTGCCGGCAGTCTCGCCGCCCTGGTCGCCCTGGGCGCCACGTCCGCGCTCGGGTTCCTGTTCCTCTGGCTCGAGCTGGTGCTGGCGCGCTCGGGGGGCACCGCCTTCTGCGCGCTCGACGCCGCGACCTCCTGCACGGCAGCCTGGGACTCGCCTTTCGCCAGCCAGATCCATCGGCTCTCCGGCCTGCCGCTGGCCGCGTGGGGGCTGGTGTGGAGCCTTGCCGCCTTCCTGCTGCCGCTGCTGGCGCTGCTGCGGCAGGCCGAGGGCAGGCCGCAACCGGCGTTGATTTCCGCGACCCGCCTGCTCGCCGCCATCGGGATCGGGGCCGTGGCGGTGATGCTGTTCGCGAGCGCCGTGATGGGGGTGTTCTGTGTAGGCTGCCTCGCCGCCGATATCGCGATCGCCGGCTATGCGGGGATCGCTCTCTTCAGCTGGGCCCCGCTCCGCTACCCGCAGTTGACCCGCGCCGCGATGTGGGCGGGAGGGGCCTGCGCCGTTGGCTACCTGGCGCTCCTCTATCCCGGTCTGCACACGCCGAAGCCCGCGGCCGAGGCCGGCCGGGCGGCGGTCTCCCGGGCTGCCGCTCCGGCCAAAGGGACCGGCGACGCGGAGCGCGATCAGCGGCTGGTTGAAATGGTGGACTCGCTCGACCCGTCGCTCAAGCAGACGCTCTCGGACGCGCTCGCCATCTACCGGAACTCGGAACCCGTCGCCGGTCCCGCGCCACCGCGAACGAAAACGGCACCGGTCCACATCACGGAGTGGACGGACATCCGCTGCGAGCACTGCGCCGACCTGCAGCAGACCCTCCTGAACCTGCAGGA
>DAORUA010000082.1:0-10646 GCA_035432945.1 Vicinamibacteria bacterium
GAGCGGGCGTAGCTCAGTTGGTAGAGTACGAGCTTCCCAAGCTCGGTGTCGCGGGTTCGAACCCCGTCGCCCGCTCCAGCGGCTGTCCCTCCCGGGGCGTCGCGGGTTTCAAGAGAGGCTCCGGCCTCCGGCCGGACCCCCTCTTGCGCACATCGCTCCGCTCAGTGTCGAACCCCGTCGCCCGCTCCAGCGGCTGTCAGCGTTTCTTTCGTAATTTCCCCACGGCGGCCGCGACCGCCTCCACCGTGCGCTCGATTTCCTCCACCGTGGTGGCGCGCCCGAGGGAGAAGCGGATCGACCCGTTCACCCGGTCCCGCGACAGGCCCATCGCTTTGAGGACGTGGGAGGGCTCGGGCGAACCGGCGGCGCAGGCGGCGCCGGTCGAGACCGCGATGCCCGAGAGGTCGAGGGCGATCAGCAGGTCCTCGCCCGAGACGCCCTCGAAGGACAGGCTGGTGGTCGAACAGATCCGGCCCTCCCGCGAACCGTTTCGGGTGACGGCCCCGTGGCCGGCGTCGACCAGCGCGCCCTCAAGGCGATCCCGGAGGTCGGCCACCCGCCTCGCGTCTTCGACCAGCCGCGACTGCGCGAGCTCGGCCGCCTTGCCAAAGCCGACGATGCCAGCCACGTTTTCGGTTCCGGCCCGCCGGTTCCGCTCCTGCGAACCGCCGCGGATGAGCGCGGTCATCCGGGTGCCGCTCCGGACGTAGAGCGCGCCCGTGCCCTTGGGGCCGTAGATCTTGTGAGCGGACGCGGTCAGGAGGTCGACGTCCAGCCGCTTCACGTCGATGGGGACCTTCCCCAGACCCTGGACCGCGTCGGTATGGACGAGCGCGCCCTTGGCGCGACTGAGGCGCACCACCTCGGGAATCGGCTGGATCACCCCGGTCTCGTTGTTCGCGAACATGACCGACACCAGGGCGGTCGCGTGGTCGATCAGGCCCTCGAGATCGGCGAGATCCACCTGACCGTTCTCCTCGACCCGCGCGAAGGTCACGTTGTGGGTGGACCGGATGAGGCCCTTGACTCCGTTCAGAACGGCGTGGTGCTCGATGGCGCTCGTGACCAGGTCGGTGCGCGCCGGTCCGTCCACCGGAGTCGAGCCCGCGAGGGTCGCGCCCACGATCGCCAGGTTGTCGGCTTCCGTTCCGCTGCCCGTGAAGACGACCTCGGCGTCGCGCGCTCCAATGAGGTTCGCCACCTTCGCCCGCGCGTCATCGATGGCTCCGCGCGCCCGCTGGCCGAAGCGGTGGAGGGAGGAGGGATTGCCGAAGTCCTCGCGCAGGTAGGGGAGCATCGCGTCCAGGACGTCCGGATCGAGAGGCGTGGTCGCCGCGTGGTCGAGATAGATCGGGCGCAACTTCGGCTCTACTCGCTGTCCATGAAGCCGGGCCACTCGGAGATCGGGGTCGTGGTCTTCACGATGCGCATGCCCGCGTCGTGGAAGCGCCCGAGGGCGTCTTCCGCGGCCCCGGTGAAGTCCACGAGGAACGCGCCCGGCTTCGCCGGATCGGGCACGGTCACCGCGGACATGGCGTCCTCCAGGATGTAGACGCGCCTCGCCAGCCGCGGGTCCCGCTCCCGGATCGCGTCGAGGAGATCGTCGATCGAACTCTTCACGCAGTGGCTCGAAGCCTGACCGGCGACGATGAGGCGATCCTCCTCGAGCAGGGCATCGAGGAGAGCGCCGTTCCGGCTCGCCAGCGACGCGCCATCGTGGGCCAGGAGGACCTCGGGGGAGAACACGGAGTAGTTCTCGGTGAGGGCGTGCATGCCCTTGATCTCGACGGGGTTGCGGGCGCCCCTCGCGTAGGCGTGGAAGAGACGCGCCTCCTGGATGGCTCCGGCGAGGACGTGGCCGTCGCCGCCGAGGAGCACGTGAGGCGGCCATAGGTACAAGACGTACTTGCCCGCCCGGGCGAGCGACTCGCAGTAGAAGAGGACCTGCTTCGAAAGCCAGGCCAGGTCGGGCGCGCCGACCGCGTCCACGACGTCGGGATTCGGAGCGACCTCGCCCGAGCGGATTTCATCGACCGAGATGGTCCGGTGCGGTCGAAGTGGCCCGCCGAAGCGATCCACCCAGAAAGGCGCGAAGAAGATCTGGAAGGGAAGGTGGGAATCCAGGGTGCAGGTGATCTCGCTGATCGCGCCGAGATTGGAGTAGATGAAGCGGGCGATCCGGTCGTTGTCGTCCATGGCCCCGAGGCCGCTCCGGCCGCCCACGTAGAGCGTGCCTTCGGGGAAACAGAAGTCGCGCTGGACGTCGATCAGAACGAGATGATTCCGACGCGGATCGGAGGCCGCGGGCAGGAGATGGTGCTCGCGGCGGAAGAGGGTGGCCGCGTCGAAGAGCTGCTGCGCGTCCGGGCGGTATGCGAACTGCCGCGCGTGCGATGGGTCGTAGTGGGGCGGGATATCGGTCATCGTCCTCCGGGGGTCTCAGTCGAAGAGCCCGTCCGCGCGCAGGTTGCGCAGCCGGAGCATGAGGTCGGAGCGCATCTTGAACAGCGACTCCTCGAGGCCGACCGGGTAGATGTGCGGGTTCACGAAGCGCTTGATGCCGGGGTGGAATTTCGAGAGGTCCTCGACCACGCGCTCCCGCACGCGCAGCAGGGGTTCGGGCGGGCTGACCAGGACGCCTTTGCGGAAGATCGGCTTGAGGAGATCCTCGTAGGTATGTGTGGGGCCGAACGAGCGGCGCCGGGTCATGTCGAGCGGGTCGATCATCAGCGGCGAGGGCTCGACCCCGCTCTCCGACTCGTCGTGCCAGACCATGTCGCCCACGAACTCGGCCCCGCTCGAGAAACGGCGCACCTGCTGAATGCCGGGGTTCGAGACCTTGGCGACCTGCTCGGAGAGTTTCATACGGTCCCGCCACGGTCCGCCCGGGTCGCGCACCGCGGAAAGCTTGTAGACGCAGCCCATGGCCGCCTGGTCGTGCCCGGTGATGAGCCGGGTGCCGACACCCCAGACGGAGACGCGGGCGCCCTGCTCCCGGAGGCTCGCGATGATGTTTTCGTCGAGTTCGTTGCTGGCCACGATGGCCGCCTCCGTGAACCCGGCCTCGTCGAGCATCCGCCGCGCCTCGATGGAAAGGTAGGCAAGGTCGCCGGAGTCGAGCCGGATGCCGCCCAGCTCGTGACCGCCCTGCCTCAGCTTCTTTCCGACCTCGATCGCATGGGCGACACCGTCGAGCGAGTGGAAGGTGTCCACCAGGAAGATGCAGTTGCCCGGACTCGCCGCCGCGTATTGTTCGAACGACTCCATCTCGCTCGCGAAGGCCATCACCCAGCTGTGAGAGTGCGTGCCCTTCACGGGAATTCCGAACATCCGGCCGGCGAGAACGTTCGAGGTGGAGCCGCAGCCCCCGATATACGCGGCCCGGCTCGCGGCGAGCGCGCCGTCGATGCCCTGGGCGCGGCGCAGGCCGAACTCCATCACCGGATCGCCCTTGGCCGCGATACTGATGCGCGCCGCCTTGGTGGCGATGAGGGTTTCAAAGTTGACGATGTTGAGGAGCGGCGTCTCGACGAGCTGCGCCGCGATGATCGGGCCTCTTACCCGCACCAGAGGAGTGGAAGGGAACACGATGCGTCCTTCGTCCACCGCGTCGATGTCGCATTCGAGCCGGAGCTCGCGCAGGTAGTCGAGGAAGCCCTCATCGAAGAGAAGGCTGCCGTCCGGTCCGGCCAGGGTTCGCAGGTAGTCGAGATCTTCCTCCACGAAGTGGAAGTCCTGGAGGAACTCCTTGGCGCGGGCCAGGCCGCAGGCCACGGTGAAGCCGCCGCCGAACGGGTTGTTGCGGAAGTAGAGATGGAAGACCGCCTCCTTGCGGTAGGAGCCTGTCTTCCAGTGGGCGTAGGCCATGGTCAGCTGGTACAGGTCGGTGAGGAGCGCGAGCGAGGGCCGGTACAGCGACGAGAGGGCGTTCATTTGTTGAATTCCGGGAACCTTCGAAGAAAGTCTAGCTAGAATCCCTATCAGACCATGCCGAAGATCGTCGCGCTGCTCACGGACTACGGAACCAGGGACCAGTACGCGGGTTCGCTGCGCGGCGCCGTGCTCGCCGCCTGTCCCGACGCGAACGTGGTCGACATCTCCCACGACATCCCGTCCCACGGCGTCCGCGAGGCGGCCTTCGTGCTGCGCGCGACCGTTCCCGTGTTCCCCGCGGGCACCGCCTTCGTGGCCGTGGTGGATCCCGGAGTGGGCACGGACCAGCGGGGGATCGCGATTCGCGCCGGAGGCTATTTCTTCGTGGGACCCGACAACGGCATCTTCAGCCTGATCCTCGCCGACCATCCCGAGGCCGAGGTCCGGCACCTCACCAACGCGGGGCTCTTCCGGGCGAACGTCTCTTCCACGTTTCATGGACGCGACATCTACGGTCCGGTGGCAGGGGCCCTGGTCCGGGGCACGCGGTTCGACGAAGTGGGCCCGCTCATGGAGGACGCGTTCCGTTTCGAGTTCCCGAAGCCCCGGCTGGTCGGCGACGACGAGATCGAGGGCCAGGTCATCTACATCGACACCTACGGGAACCTCGTGTCGTCCATCGGCGGGGCCGAGTGGCAGACCTTCATCCACGGGGCCAACGGCGATCTCACCGAGATGGTCGGCGATGTCAACCGGGTGATCGTGCCCGTGGTCACCACCTTCGGCGATGTGCCCGAGGACGATGCCTGCGTCTATCTGGGCTCGGCGGGCCGGATCGAGGTTGCGGTCAACCGCGGGTCCGCGGCCGAGCGCTTCGAGGCCACCATCGGCTCGTCGGTCAAGTTGAAGCGTCTCTCCAAAGACACGTAGCCAGAGCGGCGCTCGCCCATGTCCGTCTATCTGGTTTCCCCGGTGCGAACCCCCATCGGGAGGTTCGGCGGGGGTCTGTCTTCCCTCTCCGCCGCCGACCTTGGCGTGGAGGTGGTGAAGGCGGTCCTCGACCGCTCCGGAGTCGATCCCTCCTCCGTGGCCGAGACCATGATGGGCTGCGCCCGACAGGCCGGCGGCGGTCCCAATGTCGCGCGGCAGATCTCCTTCCGCGCGGGCCTGGGCGAAACCGTTCCGGCCATGACCATCAACATGGCCTGCGGCAGCGGCCTTCGCGCCATCGATCTCGCCTTCCGCGCGGTGCGGGACGGGGAGGCGGAGGCGATGGTCGCGGGCGGAACGGAGTCGATGAGCCGGGTCCCCTACATGCTCATGGGCGCGCGCTGGGGTCAGAAGATGGGCGGCCAGGAAGTCACGGACGGAATGTACAAGGACGGGTTCTTCTGCCCGATCGCGGACATGCTCATGGGCGCCACCGCCGAGCGGCTCGCGGAGATCCATTCCATCTCGCGAGACGAGCAGGACGAGTTCGCCCTGCGGTCGCAGCAGCGCGCCGCTTCGGCTCAGGCCGAGGGGCGATTCGATTCGCAACTCGTGGCCGTGGAGGTCCGCCAGGGCAAGGCCACGAGGGTGGTCGCGAAGGACGAGCATCCCCGTGCCGACACTACCCTCGAAGCCCTTGGCAAGCTGGCCCCGGTCTTCAGGAAGACGGGCGGCACGGTGACCGCGGGCAATTCATCGGGAATCACCGATGGCGCAGCCGCGATGCTCGTCTGCTCGGAGGCGAAGCTCAAGCAGTTGAAGGCGAAGCCGGTTGTGCGCATCCTTGGCGTCGCCGCCGCGGGGGTCGATCCGAAGATAATGGGCATCGGGGTGGTGCCTTCGACCCGGACCCTGCTAACCCGGCTGGGCATGAAGCTCGACGACTTTGGCCTGATCGAGGCGAACGAGGCCTTTTCGGCCCAGGTCCTGGCCTGCGATCGCGAACTTCATTTCGATCCCGCGAAGTTGAACGTCAACGGCGGGTCGATCGCTCTGGGGCATCCCATCGGCGCCACCGGCGCGCGGATCGTGGTCACCCTCGTCCACGAAATGGCCCGGCGGAACGTCCGCTACGGCCTCGCCACCCTGTGCATCAGCGGGGGCATGGGGCTGGCGGCGGCCTTCGAGCTCGTCTAGACCTCGTTCTTTTCGATTACTATTCCACCGTGTCCGGCATGTCCTGGTCCTTCTGGTTGATCTTCGGTCTCGGCCTTCTCGTGTTCGAGATGCTGACGCCGGGGGGCTTCTTCACCTTCTTCTTCGGCATCGCCGCCTTCGTGGTGGCCGGCCTGATCTGGATGGGTGTTCTCGAGTCCGGCGCCGGCCAGTGGCTCACCTTCGGCGTCCTCGGCACCATCCTGATCCTGGCCCTTCGGCCGCTGGTCCGGAAGAAGTTCGAGACCAACACCCCCAAGGTCGACCAACTCGTGGGCCAGACCGCGATCGCGCTCGAGACCCTGGACATGAACGGGCGCGGGCAGGTGGAACTTCGGGGCACGACGTGGAGCGCCGTGTATTCGGGGAACGGAAGCATTCTCAAGGGCGACCGCCTTCGGGTGACGAAGGTCGATGGCCTGAGTCTCGTTGTTGAAAAGGAGTAGGGAATATGGGCTACGCAGTCGTCGTATTCGTCATCTTCGTCTTCATCCTGTTCATGCGGACGGCCATCGTGGTCCCGCAGCAGAGCGCTTTCATCGTGGAGAAGCTGGGGCGATACAGCAAGACCCTCGATGCCGGTTTCCACATCCTGATGCCCTTCATCGAGACCATCCGCTACCGCCACACCTTGAAGGAGCAGGCGATCGACATTCCCGAACAGGAATGCATCACCCGTGACAACGTCATGGTGGGCGTGGACGGCATCCTCTACCTGAAGGTGCTCGATCCCGAGCGCGCCTCCTACGGCATCTCCAACTACCTCTTCGCCATCTCGCAGCTCGCGCAGACCACCCTGCGTTCCGAGGTCGGCCAGATCGAGCTCGACCGCACCTTCGAGGCGCGCGCCCACATCAACCAGCAGGTGGTCCAGGAGGTCGACAAGGCCTCCGAGGCGTGGGGCGTCAAGGTCCTGCGCTACGAGATCAAGAACATCAAGCCGCCCGCGGACATCATCGCGGCCATGGAAAAGCAGATGCGCGCCGAGCGCGAGAAGCGTGCGGTCGTCCTGACCTCGGAGGGCGAGCGTGACGCGGCCATCAACTCCGCCGACGGCCAGAAGCAGCAGGTCATCAAAGCCTCGGAAGCGCGCCGCCAGCAGCAGGTGAACGAAGCCGAAGGCCAGGCCGCCGCCATCCGCTCCGTCGCGAACGCGCAGGCCGAGGCGATTTCGGCCGTGGCCAACGCGGTCAAACAGTCCGGTGGCTACGAGGCCATCCAACTGCGGCTTGCCGAGCAGTACATCGCCCAGTTCGGGAACATCGCGAAGACGAGCACCACGCTGGTCGTCCCTGCCAACATGGGCGACGTGGCCGGAACCCTCGCGACCGCCATGGCCGCGGTCAAGAAGATCCAGTAGCTCGTCCCACCCGGTCCGGATTTTGGGCTGGGGTGACGAGTTGCCTGCCTTCGCCTCAAGACCCGCTTGACATGTCGGGCCGGGCCGTGTAAGCCTTCGACTCCAATACCTTCGCGAGTTGTCGGCGCGAGGCCCGATTCGAGGGGCAGTGTCATGAAAAAAGAGACGGCTTTCCTTTCTGCGGTTCTGGCGGGGGCGTTCGTCGCCATCGCCTGTCAGTCGCGTCCGCATTCGTCGGCAACCGCGCCCAGCACGGTCACGGTGGGACAGGACGGAGGAGCCTCGACTGCGGTCTTCCAGACGCCAAGCTCCTCGCCCCTCGGCCCCGGGCCCGCCCCGACCCAACCGGGGCCGGGGCCGGCGCCCTCGCAGCCGGGCCCTCAGCCCGGACCCTCGCAACCCGGCCCCGGCCCGGGCGGGCCATCCGGCCCCTCCGGGCCCTCCGGAACACCGACTCCCACCCCCGGCACGACTCCTACTCCAGGCACGACCCCTACTCCGGGGACCACGCCCACTCCCTCGACATGTGCGGCTCCGGGCGTTCACACCTACGAGATGAATGTTCCTTTCCTGACGAGCGGCGGCGGCAACGGGCCTTCCATCTTGGTTACGGATCTGACCAACTGCCGCATAGCCGCGGTGGAGACTTCGTTCACGGCATCCACGGCCGACCTGGCCGCCACCACCGCCAACAATGGCGCCTTCGCGGTGGGGCTCTTCGGTGCGGGCCAGATTTCCAACTTCCTGATTAGGGGGGTTCCAGCTCCCCTGACCGGGACGACGATGGGCACAACGTGCTTTGACCTGAACTTCAAGGACGGAGGTGTTTCTTTCATCACCGCGACGCCTCCTTACGCCGGAACCTTCGCGCCCTTCGGCAGCGCGCTCACTCCCTCCGGGACATTCATCGACTTGATCGGCCAGTCCGCGAATGGAACCTGGGACCTGCCCTTCTACAATCTCGGCAGCGGCACTTCCATGTCGGTCGACTGCTGGGTGCTCAAGCTCACCGTCAACTGATCAGCGCGCTTGGCGCGTGTCGGGATGTAGCCCTGATGGACGACGTTCTCCGCGTAATAGGGCAGAGCCAGAGCGTCGACGTCGGCGCGCACCTCGGCGAGTTTCTCGGGGTTGCCGGCAAGTGACTGGATGAGCTTCTGCATCGGCCCCACAGACCGCTCCATGAACATGCGGTGGTGGGTGAGACTCAGGGCGGGGAAATTCATGGTGCCGCGTGCGAAGAACGGCGGCTCGAAGTGAGCGCCCAGTCGACTGGCGATGAGATGGGGCAGGGTTGGCGGGTTCGATACCTGGAATTGCCCTTGACTCGTTGCAGGAAGTCCTTGGGCCACGCAGCGAGCCCGCATCAGCGTCCGGCCCTGCGGGGCACAACTACCAAGCCCGCAAGATAGCTTCGGCTCGCTACGAAGCGGACTGGGGCCTCGCAAGACGGTGGCCCTTTCTCGATCGTCGGGTCGAAGGACCTAACCCCGTTCGCAATGACGTAGGCCAAGGGTGGACACCCATGGCCTAGCTAGGTCAACAGCAGTACCGGACTCTGGAGCAGGCGCTTCACTTCGGCGAGGAAGGTGGCCGAAACCGAGCCATCGATCACGCGATGGTCGGAGCCAAGGGTGATCTTCATGCGCTGGCCGACCTTGATCTGATCGTTCGCCCCGACCACCGCTTCCTTGCGGACGGTGCCCACGGAGAGGATGGCCGAGCCCGGGGGATTGATGATCGCGGTGAACTCGTGCACGTCCATCATGCCCAGGTTGGAGATGGTGAAGGTGGCGCCGGTGTACTCCTCCGGCTTGAGCTTCTTGATCTTCGCGCGATCGGCTAGTTCGCGAATCTCGGCGGCGAGCGCGGCGATGGGCTTCTGATCGGCGAACTGGACAACCGGGGTGATCAGGCCGTCGGGAAGGGCCACCGCGATGCCGACGTGAACATCCCCATTGAGGACGATGGCTTCAGGCGATCCGTCGGGAGCGGGGGCCCATGAGGCGTTGACCTGGGGAACCGCGCGGAGCGCCAGGGCGCAGGCGCGGACCACGAAGTCGTTGATGCTGATCTTCTCGCCCGCTTCCTTGAGCTGGGTGCGGAGATCGACGGCGCGGTCCATGTCGACGTCCACGGTGACGTAGAAGTGCGGCGACCCGAACATGCTCTCCGAGAGCCGGCGCGCGATCGTCTTGCGCATGCTGGAGAGCGGAATGGTCTGCGAAACGCCCGGTGTGACCTGGACCGAGGGCACGGGCCGCGACGCGGCGGGGGAGGCGGAGGCCGAGTTCCGCGAAGGGGCGGGGGCGGCCACGAACGACTCGACGTCGCGCTTCACGATGCGTCCGCCGGGACCGGAGCCGGGAATCTCTTCGAGCGCGATGTGCTTGTCCGCGGCGATCTTCTTCGCGAGCGGCGAGGCCTTCACGCGTCCCTCGTGAACGACCGGAGCCCTGGGCGCCGCGGGGGCCGGCGCGGCGGCCTGGGCCGCCGGGGCGGGGGCTGCTGCGGCCGGCCTTGGCGCCGGAGAAGGAGCCGGCGGGGGCGCGGCCGGGGCTGCGGCCGGCTTCGCCGCCGACCGTTCCTTCTCCGCCTGGGCCTCGAACGCCGAGATGTCCTCGTCCTTGCCCGCGATGACCGCGATCAGGCCCGCCACCGGCGCCTTCTGGCCGGCTTTCACGAAGATGCGGCGCAGGACGCCAGCGGCGAGCGCTTCCATCTCCATGTTGGCCTTGTCGGTCTCGACCTCGGCGAGGATGTCGCCCACCTTGATGGTGTCGCCTTCGTTCTTGCTCCACTTGACGATGAGGCCCTCCTCCATGGTGGGGGAGAGCTTGGCGAGGACGACTTTGGTGGCCATCTTGTCTTCTTCCTTGCTACGCCAGAACCTGCTTCACCGCTTCGACGATCTTCTCCGGCTGCGGGACGTACAGCTTCTCGAGGACCTTCGAATAGGGCATGGGCACATCGGGAGCGTTCACGCGGAACACCGGAGCGTCGAGGTCGTCGAAGCACTCGCGCTGCACCCGGTCGGAGATGTACGCGCCGACGCTGGCCTGCGGCCACGCCTCTTCCACGATCACGCAGTGGTTGGTCTTGCGGACGGAGTCGAAGATGGGCGCCTCATCGAGCGGACGGATGGTGCGCGGATCAACGACTTCGCACTCGATGCCCTCCTTCGCCAGCATCTCCGCGGCGAGGAGCGAGTGATAGCACATCCGGCTCCAGGCCACGATGGTGACATGATGCCCGGTGCGCTTCACCT
>DAORUA010000082.1:10746-11968 GCA_035432945.1 Vicinamibacteria bacterium
TAGCACATCCGGCTCCAGGCCACGATGGTGACATGATGCCCGGTGCGCTTCACCTCGGACAGGCCGATGGGGATGATGTAGTCCTCGTCCGGCACCTCGCCCTTGATGTTGTAGAGAACCTCGTTCTCCATGAACACCACGGGGTTGTCGTCGCGGATCGCGGCCTTGAGCAGGCCCTTCGCGTCCCTCGGGGTCGAGGGCATGATCACGATCAGGCCGGGGACGTGGGCGAAGTAGCTCTCGAAGGACTGCGAGTGCTGGGCCGCGACCTGGGCCGCCGCGCCCGACGGGCCGCGCATGACCATGGGGCAGCGGATCTGGCCGCCCGACATATAGCGGTACTTCGCCGCGTGGTTCACCATCATGTCGAGGGCGAGCAGGGAGAAGTTGAAGGTCATCATCTCGGCGATGGGCCGCATTCCGACCCAGGCCGCGCCCACCGCGACGCCCGCGATCATCTCCTCGGCGATGGGCGTGTCGCGCACGCGCCAGTCGCCGAATTCCTGGACGAGGCCCGAGGTGATCTTGTAAGCGCCCTGGTAGTGGCCGACCTCCTCGCCGATGAGGAACACCTTCGGATCGCGCTTCATCTCCTCGCGCATGGCCTGGTTCAAGGCTTCGCGCATGGTCAGAATGGCCATGGCTACTTCACCCCCTGCGAAACGTGGGGCGGATAGATGACCGGCACCCGGTCATCCGGCAGCGAGCGCTCCCAGGCCGGGTCTTTCTCGACCGCGCGCCAGTTGAGGGTGGGGGTCTTCACGTAGATGTCTTCGTACATGTACTCGGCGGGAGGCCAGGGGCTTTCTTCTGAGAACTTGATGCAGTCGTCGACTTCGACCATGACGTCCTTGTCGATGGCCTCGAGGTCCTTGCCGGTTGCGAACTTCTTTTCCAGGAGGAACATCCCGAGCCGGGCGATGGGGTCCTTCTCCTGCCACTTCTCGACTTCTTCCTTGCTCCGGTACTTGCCGGGGTCGGACATGGAGTGGCCGCGATAGCGATAGGTGATGACCTCCACGAAGGTGGGCTTCTTCTCCTTGCGCGCGCGGGCGAAGGCGTCGGCGAAGGTGTCGCGGACCTTGAAGATGTCCATGCCGTCGCAGGGGAGATGGGTCATGTTGTACGCGGCGCCGCGCTCGTGCAGAGCGGTGACCGCGGAGGCGCGCTCGACCGAGGTGCCCATGCCGTACATGTTGTTCTCGACCACGAAGACCACGGG
>DAORUA010000083.1:0-11801 GCA_035432945.1 Vicinamibacteria bacterium
GCGTAGCTGATGATCCAGCGGATGCCCAGGGAGTTGCGGCGGTTGGGATTGACTTCGATCGGAACCTGGTAGTTCGAACCGCCCACGCGACGGCTCTTGACCTCGAGCGTCGGCTTCACGTTCTCGACCGCCTTCTTGAAGAGCTTGAGCGGATCGTCCTGGGTCTTCTCGTGGATGGCCTTGAGCGCGCCGTACATGATCTGCTGGGCGGTGGACTTCTTGCCATCGCTCATCAGACAGTTCACGAACTTCGTGACCAGGGTCGAGTTGTAGAGAGGATCGGGGAGGACATCCCGCTTCGGTACGGTGCCGCGACGTGGCATTTGCTTTAGCGCTCCAGACTTCTTACGAAAACTTGAGTTGACGGTCTTTTCGAAACCTGCAAGAACTTAGGTTTGCAAAGACCCTTGGAGCACTCCCTCGGGGGACACCCCCGGGGGTTCGACGCGACACGACCAGTATCAGGGTTCGTTGACGGAGTGGACCCTGATGCGATCCGCTGCATCGAGCGTGGCTCAAGGATCTTTCGCCCAATCGCTGAATCAGCTTTTCAAGGCTGCTTCAGAGCTTCTGTGGCGGGATTTCCCAGGCTTCTCTTGATTTACTTTTTGGCTTCGAGATCTCGGATTTGCACCCGATTCACGATTTGGCTGACCTCGAAGGGACGGCGATCTTACGCGAAAACTCTTAAAAACTAAACTGTTGCCGACACGATTCCCCGAAAAGGGAACGCGCCCGGGGGGCGACTAGGCGGCCTTGGGCCGTTTCGCGCCGTATTTGCTGCGGCTTCGCTTGCGACCGGCGACGCCGGTGGCGTCGAGCGAACCGCGAACGATGTGGTAGCGAACGCCCGGCAGGTCCTTGACGCGACCGCCCCGGATCAGGACCAGCGAATGCTCCTGGAGGTTGTGGCCCACGCCCGGAATGTAGGCGGTGACTTCGATGCCGTTCGTCAGGCGAACGCGGGCGACCTTGCGAAGAGCCGAGTTCGGCTTCTTCGGCGTGGTCGTGAAGACGCGCACGCACACACCGCGCTTCTGGGGCGACTCCTGGAGCGCGGGGCTCGCAGTCTTCGACTTGAGCTTGGTGCGACCACTTCGAATCAATTGGCTGACGGTTGGCAAACTTCGATCACTCCTGATGGAACAAGGACTGCGGAGTTTACCGGAGGAAGGATCGAAGTCAATACAACCGGAGAAGAAAGATGGCTTCGCGCCCTGGGGTCAGCGTTGCGCGGACAGCCGCGTGAGCGCTTCCACCACCGTCTTCGCCTCCGCGCCGGTGACCATGCGCCACGGTTCGAAGGCGCCCGAAGCGGCGTTCTGCATGACGCCCGCGCCCACCACGCGCACCACGGAGCTGTATTGGAGATGAGAGGGGGACATGTCCTTCGGAGCCGCCCCGTTCGATCTCCCCCACCCCACGAGGTCGAGGACGCGCGCCGCCACCACCGCGAGCTCGCCCCGCCGGACCACGCCCGAGGGCTGGAAGGTGTGATTCGGATAGACGTCCATCAGCCCGAGTTCCAGGGCGCGCAGAACCTGGGGCCGCGCCCAGGTGCGGGAGAGGTCGGAGGCCACTTCGTTCCTGGCTGCGGGCGGCCTGGACTTGAGGGCCTCCACTCTCTCCACCACCAGCGCCGCGAGCTCGGCCCGGGTGATGCGGGGGGCATCCCCGATGGCACGCAGCGGTTCGGGAAGGGCCAGGGAGGCGCGCCGGTCCTTGATGCGGGCAAGAAGGGCGGCGCCCTCCGCGTCCTCCGCGACATCCTTCAGGCCGCGCCGGAGCGCCATCTCGGCTCCGTCGAGATCCCCGTCTTCGAAACGGATGGAGGCGATCCTGAGGGCGATATTGCGGTCGGCGTCCTGCGCGGCGCCCAGAACGGAAAGGGCCTCGGTGCGCCGGCCCGCCTCGACCAGGAGGTCCGCCAGTTCCAGCCGGACCGGCGACAACTCCGGGGCCACTTCGATCGCCCGTTGCAGCATGACGATGGCCTCCCCCTTCCTGCCCTCGGCGGAAAGGGCCCCCGCCTGCGCGATCGCCGCCTCGGCCACCGCGAGCTTGACCTCGCTGGCGCGCCGGCTGAGGGCCGCGTCCTTCGGCCGCAGCCGCTCCGCCCTCAGATAAAGAGGAAGGGCCTGGTCGAGAAGCCCCTGTTTACGCTTCACCGAAGCGAGACCCACGAGCGCCGCCACGTCGTTCGGCTGGGCCGAAACGACGGCGCTGAAGATCGCGGCGGAATCCTTGAGCCGGTTCGCGCGGAGCGCGGCGAATCCGAGCACCACGCGGGCGGGGGCGAGGTCCGGACGGCTCGTGGCGAGCTTGCCGACCGCCTGCTCGGCGCGCGCGGTCTGGCCGGCGAGAATGTCCTCCCAGCCCCGGCGCAGGGTCTTCTCGTCGCGGGACGTCATCTCGCCCCGCTTGATCTCCGGGAAGACGTAGTCGGAATCGTCGACCTGGGGGGTCGCCACCCTCGGGCCGCAGGCGGGAAGGAAGAGGGCGAGGGCCCAGACCGCGCCGAAGGCGCTTGCGAAGCGGCGGGCGGCCTTCATGCGAGAGCGAGAAGGGCGCGGGGCGAGGCCTCGGCTTCCAGAACGAGCTGCCCGAACTCGTCGCGGGTCTGGGAGAGGACCTTGGCGTGGCGATAGACGTTCGCGATCCGGCGTTCGTCGAGCGGATCGATTCGGAGGGTCATCGGGCGCGGGAGCAGGTCCAGCATCTCCGCGATGCGGCGCTTCAGGGCATCGAGTCCCTCGCCGGTCAGGGCCGAGACCTGCACCGCCTCGGGCCGCTCCGACCGGAGGGCCAGGCGGGCCGCGTCGTCCGCGCCGTCGATCTTGTTGATGACCTCGAGCCGGTTCGGGGACTCTTCGGCGCCGATCTCCTCGAGCACCTCGCGCACCGCCTTCTCCTTCTCCGCCATCTCCGGGTCGGTGCCGTCCACCACGTGGAGGACGAGGTCCGCTTCCACCACCTCTTCGAGGGTGGCGCGGAACGCGGCCACGAGGCCATGCGGCAAGTGGCGGATGAAGCCGACGGTGTCGACCAGGACGATGTTCTCGCGCTCGCCGATGCGCACGCCGCGCATCAGCGGATCGAGGGTCATGAACAGACGGTCGGAGATCTCGACCTTCTCCTCGCCGGTGAGGGCCCGGAACAGGCTCGACTTCCCCGCGTTGGTGTAACCCACGAGCGAAACCACGGGCTCGGCCCGGCGGCGGCGGCCTTCGCGGCGGGTCCCCCGCTCGCGCCTGACGTGCTCGATCGACTCCTTCAGCACCGACACGCGGGTGCGGATCCGCCTCCGGTCCGTCTCGAGTTTCGTTTCACCCGGGCCCCTGGTCCCGATGCCGCCGCCCAGGCGGGAAAGGGAGACGCCCTTTCCGGTGAGCCGGGGCATGAGGTACTGGAGCTGGGCCAGCTCGACCTGCAGGCGGCCCTCGCGGGACCGGGCGCGCTGGGCGAAGATGTCGAGAATCAGCTCCGTGCGGTCGAGGACCTTGACCTCGAGTTTCGCCTCGAGGTTGCGGGCCTGGACCGGCGAGAGCTCGGCGTCGACCATCACGATCGTGATCTCCTGCGCGGCCACGATCTCCTTGAGCTCGTCGACCTTGCCGCTGCCGAAGTAGGTCGCGGAGTCGGGGCGCTTGCGCTCCTGCGAGATCACATCCACGATCTCGGCGCGCGCGCTCTTCGCCAGCAGGGCCATCTCCTCGAGGGAGACGGCGGCGGCTTCGCGTTCGCGGCTGGTTCGATACGTGCCGCAGATCAGGGCGCGTTCGTGTCGTTCGGTTCTGGTCTTGGTGCTCAATTGGGTCGGTTGAAGGCTACACCCGGTTGCCGGATCGACCGCGAGTCCGAAGGGCGCCTTCGACTCCGGCTCCGCTGTTACAATCCGCCGAACGGGCCGGCCGGCGGCGCAGGGCCGCACTTTCAGGCGCCCCACTCTGACCGCGGATCACCCCTTGAGCATTCACACCCAGGCAGACCGCGTCGCGGGTCGGGCCGCCCGATGGGTCGTCCTGGCGGCGGCCCTGGTGTTCGCGGCCGGGGCCATCCTGGGAGCGCTGAGCCCCCGCCTCGCCACTCCACCCTCTTCGGGGGAAGTGCGCGCGTGGGCCTCGGTCCTCGCGGTCCCCCGGGTCGAGGCCGACCTTTCCGCCAGCGAGAGCGCGGGCTCGGAGATCCGCCGGGTCCGGCTCGATGGCGCGGCCACCTTCCGGGTCGAGGACGTCTCGGATCTCGACGAGAGGTCCTTCGCGTTCATCGATGGCGCGACCGCGCGTTTCCAGGAATTCGAACCGGCGGAGCCAGGAAGCTCCGGGCGGCTGGTCTTCAAGCGCAACCCGCGGGGAGGGTCGCTGTTCGTCGGCTGCGGACCCCGGACTCCCTGCCGCGATCTGGTGGTCGTCGCGCATCGACGGCGCCTCGCGTGGGCGCTGCGGATCGGGCGCATGCCCTTTCTCGATGCGTTTGGCGCCTCCATGCTCCTTCTCCTATCCCTGCTCGCCGCCTGGCGCCTTCGACACTCGAATCGGGGCGCCCTCGGGGCCGTGGCCGTGGCTTTCTCGCTCGCGATGCGGACCCCGGCTCCGGCGATGCCGCCCTCGTGGACCGACGCTCCCCTCCTCATCACCCTCGTCCTGCTGGTAAACCGGCTCGGCCCGGGATTGGCCCTTCGGCGGGCGGGGACGTGGGTGGGGCGCAGGGTGTCGGGATTCACCGTGGACCTTTCCCTGGTCCTTTGCCTGACGGGCCTGGGAGCCGTCGAGGCCGGCGGGCAGATGTCGTCGGGGGTTCCCCTGTCCTACTACGAGCACGAGTTCGGGCCCGCCGTGAATTTCGCCCTGGGTCGAGGGCTTGTCTCCTTCTCCGCCGAGGAGATGAGCCGCAATCCCGGCCTGCGCGCTTTTCTGCTCAACCAATCGGACGGCCCTGGAAGCCTCTCTCTCGACGCGCCCGCGATGGCGCCTCCACTCGCTCAGTTCCACCGGATCCATGGTTACCTGATCCTCACCGTGGGCTGGATCTGGCGGACCCTGGGAATCTCCCACGCCGCGCTGTTCATCCCCTGGTGCTTTGCCGTGGGCCTGACCGTAGCCGCGGCCTTTGCGTTCGCGCGGGCCTGGCTCGGGCGCACTGCCGCTGCCGCGGTGAGCCTGGCCTTCCTGTACGCCCCCTCCACCGAACCGATGATCCTCTACCCGCGAGACTTCGTGAAGGCGACCTTCGTGTTTCTTTTCCTGGCGGCCGCGACGCGATGCGCCGCTTCCGAGCCTGAATATCGCTCGGGTCGATGGGGATTCGCAGCCGGCCTGTGCCTCGGGATCGGTAGCGGCTTCCGGATGGACCTCCTCGCCAGCGTTCCAATCTTCGCCGTGGTCCTCATCGTGCGTCGCGCCACGGGGAAAGGCATCATCGTCCCCGCCGCCGCGTTCGCGTTCTCCGCGCTCGCCACCGCCGGTCCAATCGTGGCGAGCCTTGCCGGCGGCAGCAACTCGGCGCACGTGGCGCTTCTGGGACAGTCGCCCTACTTCGACCGCCAGAACGACCTCTATGCGGGGGACAACCAGTGGAATGCCGTCGAGGCCTACCTGGACGAGCGCCTCTTCGCGCTCGCCGACGTGGCGGCGGCGCTCCAGCACGTTCCACGCCCTCGCTTCGCGACCGCGGCCTACGATGAGGTCCTGGGACGGTTGCTGGGTGATCAGGTCCGATGGGCGGCGGCCGACGTCGCGGCCAGGGTCGTCCGGGCGCAGCAGATCCTGTGGGAGCAGCCCGCGACCCCGGGCAACGAGCCCGATTGGGCGTCCGAGTCCTTCCGGTCGCTTCGAAGCGTGTGGCTGCGCTGGGCCGGGTGGATGTGGCTCGCAGCCCTCGCCGCGGCCTTCGTCGACCGGTCTGGACAGTCGGCGCTCCTGCTGTCGATGCTGCTCGCCGCGGTGGCCACTTCCTGGCTTCAGCTCGCGAGCCGGCACATCTTCCACTGGCTTCCGGTGGCACTGACCGTTCAGATCGCGGCCCTTTGGTGGCTCGGGTCCTCCGCGGCCCGACTGGTCCACGAGAAGCGGCGCCCCCGACTCCCGGCCTGGAGAGCGCTCGCCGTCGTGATCGCGTTCTGCGCCCCCGCCGGCGTTCTCGAACTGGCCCGATGGGGACAGAACCGCGTCCGGCTGAATCTGGCCAGCCGGCTGGTGGCCGAGCCGGGCGTCCCGGTCGCGCCGAGCGCGACCATGGGCGAAGACCTCATCTTCCCCACCGCGCCCCATCCGCCCGCGCCCGGATCCGGCGCCTATTCCGTGCTCACTGTCGACTGGAGCCGCTGCCCGAACTCCTCGCTCGATGTCGAATGGGGCGGCGAGGAAAAAAGCTACCGCGATCGATACCGCCTGGCCGCCGGTCCCCCACGGGAGCCCGGTCCCACCTATCTGTTCCATGCCCGCGCCTACGTCTCCAGCCCCACCTACTTCTTCGTGCCGGCCGCATTCTCGAAGTGCGTGACCGTCCTCGAGCCTCCTCCCCGCCCCGACCTCCCGATTCTGTGGAGCATCGTCCTCTCCCCGGGGTGGGAGAAGGGCGACCACAACCTCCGCCTCGCCGACGAAATGCCCGCCCCGGATCCCGCCTACTCTGCGGGGTCTCTGGAGCCGGCCTCCGATGGAACGCTCCGCATCGCGGAGGGAGGCCAGGCGCTTCTTCAGGGCGCCTGGAATACCAACGGCGAGAAGGTCGGGGCCCGAACCGACTACCGCCAGCCGGGGCCCCGTTCCCAGGTGTTCTGGTCCCCCTTCATCGTCGCCGGCCGCTCGGGGCGGTATCGCTTCGAATTCGAAATCGACGCGCCTGGCGGCGAGTGGCGGGCGGGCCTCGATCGTCCGTCCGCACCCGGGGAAACAAGCGAGACCGCGGTGGGTGACGGTTCCCTCGCCCACCCGGGCGCCCTTCTGCTCCGCCCCCTGCGACTGAATCGTCGGGTCGTTCTCGACGAGTGGATCGAGGAGGGCGAATCCTACCGGCTCTACCTTCGAGCTCTGAGCTCCTCGGGGAGCGCTTCGGTTTCCGGCTTCAGGGTAAGCCGCGCGCCCACCTCGAAAGACGACGCACCCGCCATCACCAGGAGCGAACCTTGAGTTTCATCCCCTTCAACAAGCCTTTCTTCTCCGGCCTCGAGTTCGACTACATGCGCCAGGCCCTCGACAGCGGCCATGTCTCGGGCGACGGGCGGTTCACCCGCGATACCGAGGCCCGGCTCAAGTCGATCGTGGGCGGAGCCCGGAACCTCCTGACCCCGTCCTGCACGGCGGCGCTCGAAATGACCGCCCTGCTCCTCGACATCGTTCCCGGGGACGAGATCATCGCCCCCGCGTTCACCTTCGTGTCCTCGGTGAACGCCTTCGTCCTGAGGGGCGCCCGTCCGGTGTTCGCCGACATCCGCCCCGACACCCTCAACATCGACGAGAAGCAGCTCGCAAGCCTGGTCACCCCTCGCACCCGGGCCATCGTGGTCGTGCACTACGCGGGTGTCGGATGCGAGATGGACGCCATCATGAGACTCGCCTCCGACCGGGGAATCCCGGTGATCGAGGACAATGCGCACGGGCTCTTCGGCTCCTACCGCGGACGCGCCCTGGGCTCGTTCGGCCGGTTCGCCACCGAGAGCTTCCACGAAACCAAGAACATCACGTGCGGGGAGGGCGGCGCGCTTACCGTCAATGAACAACGCGACGTGGAGCGGGCCGAGATCATCCGCGAGAAGGGCACCGACCGCAGCCGGTTCTTCCGCGGCCAGGTCGACAAGTACGGATGGGCCGACGTGGGGTCGAGCTACCTGCTCTCGGACCTCCTCGCCGCGTGCCTTCTGGCCCAGCTCGACAAGCGGGAACTCATCCAGGCCAGGCGCCAGGCGATCTGGAACGCCTACGCGAGCGGACTCGCCGGGTGGGCGGGGGCGGCCGGGGCCCGGCTGCCCGTGATCCCCTCCCATTGCGAGCAGTCGTACCACATGTTCTACCTGCTGCTTCCGTCTCTCGAGTTCCGCCAGCGCCTGATCGCGCACCTCAAGGCCGCGGACATCCTCGCCGTCTTTCATTACCTTCCTCTCAACCGCTCGGTCATGGCCCGGAAGATCGGCGCGGAGAACGCCTGCCCGGTCACCGAGGACGTCTCCGACCGCCTGCTGCGCCTGCCCTTCTACTTCGACCTCGGCGACCACGACCAGCGCCGCGTGATCGACCGCATAACCGACTTCTGCTAGGGTGAAACGGGTGCGCATACCCGGCCTTTCCATCGTGATCCCGGCCTACAACAGCGGGGAGAACCTCACCCCGCTGGTGGATCGCCTGGCCGCGGTGCTTCCCTCTCTCGCCGGAGCCTACGAACTGGTCCTGGTGAATGACGGAAGCCGCGACGGAACCTGGGACCGCATCCGGAACCTCGTGGCCGGTCATCCGTGGATCCGGGGCATCGATCTCCAGCGGAACTACGGCCAGCACAATGCCCTGCTCTGCGGAATCCGCGCGGCCCGGCACGGCGTGATCGTGACCATGGACGACGATCTCCAGCACCCTCCCGAGGAAATCGCGCGGCTGCTCGACAAGTTGGGCGAAGGGGCCGACGTGGTCTACGGAACCGCCGAAGCCCAGCAGCACGGCTTGTGGCGGAACCTCGCCTCGCGCATGACCAAGCGGGCCCTCGCGAGCGCGGTGGGCGCCACCAACGCCGCCAACGTGACTGCGTTCCGCGCCTTCCGGACCCCGGTCCGTAACGCGTTCGAGCACTACCACGGGCCTTCGGTGTCGATCGACGTGCTTCTCTCCTGGGGCACCTCCCGCTTCGCCGCCCAGAGGGTGCGACACGACGCGAGGCGCCAGGGCGTCTCGAACTACACCTTCCGCAAGCTCGCCTCCCACGCCCTGGAGATGATGACGGGCTTCTCCACCTGGCCGCTGCGGGTCGCGAGTCTGGTGGGCTTCTCCGCCACCCTCTTCGGCCTTGCCGTCCTCGCTTACGTCCTGATCCGGTACGTCATGGCCGGCGGAAGCGTGCCCGGATTCCCGTTCCTCGCCGCCATCATCACCATCTTCTCGGGCGCGCAGCTTTTCGCCCTGGGGATCATGGGCGAGTATCTGGCCCGGATGCACAACCGCGCGATGGACCGCCCGACCTACGCGGTGCGGGAGGACACGAGCCCGGGAAGCAACCGGTCGTGAGCCCGGTCACGTGCCATCTCCTCGAGAAGGACGGGATTGGAGAGCTGCGACCTCTGCTCGAGGTCAGTTCGTTCAAGCCCCTCCGCCACCTCGATGAAATTCCGGCAGAGCGGCTCTGCGATTTCTGGCAGGGAGAGATGGAGGCGGCCAGTCAGGCCGCGGGCGCTTCGGCCTTCGCCGCCCGCGTGGACGGACGGCTCGCCGGGTTCTGCACGCTGGGCGACCTCCCCTGGGAGAGTGAGATCCTCGGCCGGAAAATGGCGGCGGTCAGGCACCTGATCGCAGCGCCCGGCGATAGCGGCGCGGGGGCGCTCGATGCCCTCCTCGGCGCCGCCATGCGGCACGCGAGCGACGAGGGCTATGACTTTCTCCTCTGCAAGACCTACTCCGACGAAATGGGAGCGGTCCACGCCCTCCAGCGCCAGGGCTTCCTCCTCGTGGATACCGTCCTCGATTTCGAGGTCGACCTGAGGCGTTTTCCTCCGTCCGCCCAGAAGGCCCCCCCGCTCCCCAGCGACACCATCCTGCGGCTCGCGGAGGCGTCCGACCGCAGCGGCCTGGTCGAAACCGCGCGGAGGGCCTTCGCCGACCACTTCGGGCGCTTCCACTCGGACCCGAGGCTGGGCCCGCCGGCCAGCGTGAAGATCTACGAGCGCTGGATCGAGTCCTGCCTCGACGGCTGGACCGACTGGGTGGTGCTCGCGGAAGTCGCGGGGAAGATCGCGGGCTACACCGCGTGGAAGCGGCCCTCGACCCGCGAAGTGAACCACCGGATCGGGCTCGGGCACTACAGCATCGGCGCCATTCATCCCGATTACTTCGGCCGCGGCCTCTTCAGCGCGCTCACCTTGAAGGGCTCGGGCCTGCTCGAGGGCCTGGCCGACCGCATCGAAGGCCCCACGCATGTGAACAACTACGGAGTGCAGCGCGGCTACCTGAAGCTCGGGTGGCGGATCGAAGACGCCCACCACTCCTTCCACAAGTGGTTGAGGGACTAGGGCAACGCCACCCGCCGCGCCACCGCGATGCAACTCCCCCCGAGCGGCATGCGCTTCTTCTGACGCATTCGGCCGCGCTCGAAGTCGAGCAGTCCGTCCACCACCCGGCTGACCAAGCCTGAGCCCGCGGAGTGTTCCCGCGCGTGATTCTCGGCCGGCTTCTGCTTCCGCAATCCCAGGAAGCTCGGAAGGGTCCGGAGCAGGAAGACGGGGAGAGTCAGGAACCAGAAGAAGTAGGAGATGTATTCGACCTCGAAACCGGCCTTGCTCAGCGACCCGGTGAGGGTGCGGGTCGAGTAGCGTCGATGGTGGCCCGCGTAATCGTCCTCTGACGACCAGAGCATCTGAAAAGCCGGCACCGTGAGGTAGAGCCGGCCGCCGGGCCTCATGAGGGAGTGCAGGCTCCGCAGGAAGGCCACGTCGTCTTCGATGTGCTCGACCACATCGAAAAGCCCGGCGGCGCCGATGCTGCCGGGGCGGAAATTGGCGCCCTCCACCGTGGCGCACACGACGTTTTTCAATCCCCGTTTCACGCCGTTGGCGGCGCCCTGGGGCCCGGGCTCGACGAGGACGCAAGGGAAGCCCTCGGCCTCGAGTCCCTTCGCCACGTAGCCGTTCCCGCCGCCGATGTCGAACATCGGACCGTCGGGGGGAAAGAGACGCAGCATGTCCGCGAGCACCGCGTTCCGGTGCCGGAACCAGAAGGACCCGTCCTCGAGAGCGAAGCAGTGCTCGTTCCCTTCGGCGGGATAGGAGAGCGGGGCCTGGGAGGGCGCGACCCAGTATCCGGCGGGGTCGAGCACCAGGGTTGGGGAGAGGGAAGCGAGGTCGTTGATCGCGGAATTCTATCCCGCGCCTACCAGACGTTCGCCGATCCCACCACGCGCCACACCGGGTCGGTGGCGGTGAAGGGGAGGAACTGGCCCACCGCGGTCCGCACCGTCCCGTTCATGAACCATACCGAGAACACACCAGTGGGGGTGGGGTTGTGCCAGAGGAGATCGGGCAGCCCGTCGTCGTTGAAGTCCGTTTTCGTCGAAACGAGCGTGAACGCCTGGGCCGTGCTCTGCGCGGTCGGGTACGTGATCGTGCTCGTCACCGTCGCTCCGCTCACGTCCCAGGCCTGGATCTGACCGGTCGCCGAGTTGTAGAGGGCCAGCTCATCGTCGCCGTCGCCGTTCGCGTCCACCGCGGAGACCACCCGGCGCGTGAGCGAGCCCGGCAGGGTCGTGTTCAGGTTGTAGGTCGAAAGCAGCGCCGCGTTGTCATGCGTCTTCACCTGCACCACTCCCGTGCTCGAGTTGTAGTACGCGATGTCCACGGCGCCGTCGCCATTGGCGTCGAAGGTCGCGGCCACGCGCCACGGCGGCAGCATGGTGTAGGGCAGGAACTGGAAGCCCTTCAGGTTGTCGCCGTCGATGTACCAGAGGAGCAGCCGGGCGTCGGCGGCGTTCACGTTGTGCCAGAGATAGTCGAGCTGGCCGTCCTGATCGAAGTCCGCCACCGCGCCCACGGTCCAGCCCGGATCCGTGGCCCACGGCGTCACCCAGTTGTAGGTATCGAGCGTGTTGCCGTTCTTCATGTGCCACCGGTA
>DAORUA010000084.1:0-11666 GCA_035432945.1 Vicinamibacteria bacterium
AGAAGGGTTTCCGCGAGCCGGATCGAGCCCGCGCCGAGAAGGCCGAAGAGCTCGACGGCCATGAACGCGATCGCCGCGCCATAGACCCGCGCGGTCGTCGCCCGGGTGCTGGTCTTCGAAAGCTTGAGGCAGAAGTGCAGATAGCAGGGGGGCAGCAGGGCAATCCCCACCGAATCGAGGATGAGGAGGCCCCAGTCGACCGCGTCGAGGCGGCCCGAGTCGGAGACCGCGTACACGATGAAGAAGAGCGCGCACAGCGAGGCGAAGTGAAGGCGCAGGGGCTCGCCCGGGCGCCTCATGGCCACGAGGGTGCCGAGGCCGAGGCAGAAGAAGCCCATCAGGGAAAGGTAGGTGTAGAGCCGCCGGTCGCCGGAGGGGAGAGTGATCGGCTGAAGGTGGTGGCTTGACTCCGCGCCGTTTCGCCGGAGGCTATATTCGACGTCCGTGCCGTAGGCGACCGATCGCGAGAGCTCGAGGGCCACGTCCTCGGGAGTCGAGACCCGGTGGTCGGCGATCGCGATCAGGCGGTCGCCCCGGAGGATCCCGGCGGTGGCCGCGGGCGATCCCGCCACCACCGCGTCGGCCACGAGTTCCCCCTGGACGGTCCGCCAGGAGACGCCGTCCTCGCGCCACCTCGGCCCAAGGCGTTCGACCAGGCTCAGGATCCCGACCGAGGCGAGCAGGGCCGCGGCCATGAGGATCCGGTTGCGCCGCGACACCCGTCGCGAGAACCGCTTCCGGAGCGACGTGAACGATTCGGCGGGAAGGGTGAACACGGGAGTTCTTCCTTGGGCTTCGCCTAGAACTTGACCCGGATGCCGCCGGTGATCCGGCGGGGAGGCGCCGACACCGCGAACTCGTCGACGTTCCGTCGATCGACATCGTCGTAATACACGTTCCTCAGGCTCAGGAGCACGGCCATGTCGGCCCCGATCATGGAGGGAACGAAAGGCACGTCCTGCCGCAGTTCGATCAGGTATCGCTGCGCTCGCATGCGCGGCTGCTCGTCGCCCTCGTAGGAGGCGACCGCGGCTCCTTCGTGGAAGCGGTGGAAGATGGCGACCCCGGTGCCGGAGCGCCGCAGGTAGGCGTCGAACCGGGTGGTGATCTGGTGGAAGTCGCGGGCGCGGTCCGGATGGGCCTGGTCGGCCGCGAGGCGCCCGAAGCCGTATTCCACCCCGGCCAGGGCCTGGCCGCGCGCGAACGTCCTCTCCAGCATCACCGAGCCGATGTCAACCCGGTTCCGGTTGCCGTTCGACACGAAGGGAGCGCCCGCGACCGAGGAGGGGATCACCAGGAGCGCGTGGGTGACCTGCTGGTCCTGAAAGCGAGCCTCGACCTTGGTCCCCGCCTGGTGATAGCCCACGGCCGCCCCGCGGCTCCAGGTCCGTTGCGCCTGGAAATCGGAGGCGAAGACGGGAAGGCCCTCGGACAGGGCGATCAGGTCGGCCTGGCCGGTGGCCACTTCGAGGCCGGGGAAGAGGGTGTCGCCGAAGACGTCGAGGCGCGCGTACGCGCGGCCCGCGTCGGTGCCGTTGGGATCCTCGATGAGCACGGAGAACTCCGGGTCGACGTGGCGGGACGCGGCGAGGAACGGGGCATCGATGAATCGTCCGCCCGCTCGGGTGGTGACGAAATCGAAGACCTTCATCGCGTGGACCAGCCGGAACGCGCCCACCGAGCGGCGGTCGACTTCGCCCCCGACGGGGACGCTCGCGGCGTTGTAGCGCGAGCCGTACACGGCACCCGCCTCGATGCGGTTCCAATCGCCGGCCGCGAGTTCGAACTCGGCCCCCGCGCGCCAGGTGGTGGCGGCGCTGTCCGCGGCAAGCCCGGTCACGGCGAAGCTCAGGTCGTCGGTGAGATAGCCGGAGACGCGCACGAGCCCGGCGCCGCCGGGGATCGAACCCTCGGACTTTCCGCCCGGCTGCGACCCCGAGGGCAGGGTGAGGAGCTCGACCCGTCCGGACAGGCCCGAAACATCGAGCTCGGAATCGACCGCCTCCGCCACCGTGGTCCGTTCCGTCCCGGCCTCGCGCTCGTTCAACACGGACCGGCGCCGCTGGCGCAGGAGGACTTCGCGGCGCCGGCTCGACGCGGCCGCGGCGGAAGAGGCGTCCGAGTCCTCGCCCGCGGTCACGGTGTCCGAGGCGTTGACCGCGGGGACGTCGAAGGCGGTCAGGGTCTGGGCCGCGAGGTCCTGGGCGGCTACGCGCAGAGCCGCGCGCAGGGGAGAGAGGGGAGAGAGGAAGAGGAGGCGGGAAGAACCGGAGGCGTTTCCGAAGTAGGAGGACGGCAGCGTGGGCAGGAAGCTCGCGAGCGCGGGCCTCATCGACGCCTTCTCGGGAGCGATGGCGAGCGCGGGCCGGGACCATGCCGAGGCGGGCACGGCGCTGATCAGAAGCGGCGCGGCCTTGTCATCGCCCGCGGCGTGGGCGTATCCCGCGGCGGCGAACACGATGGCGACGGAACGAAATCTGTGGATCATCGATCACCCTCCCGTTCATGAGGGAAGAATTTCGGAAATATCGGGGATGCCCCGCACACAAGAGGAGAGGGGCTGAAGCTCCCTGGAAGGTAAACGTAGCACGAGAAGGCGGCTAACGTCTTTTCGCGGGAGGGAATAATGTTCGCCCGCATGGACGTCTCCCCCTCCCAGGAAAACCCCGTTCCGGGGCCTCGCCCGTCCCGGGCCGATCGCGCGGTTTCTTCCGGGGCGGTGGCCCTTCTCTGCGTCCTCGGGCTCTCCGGTGCCGCGAGGGGCGGGAGCGGCGCGATGATGGGTGTTCCCTCCGCGGCCGCTCTCGGCGCGGGAGCCCTCGCGGCCGCTCTGGCGTGGGCCTCCGGCGTGTCGGGCCTGTCGGCCTTTCTCCTTCCCGCAAGCGCCCTCCTGATCGGAGCCGCGTTCCTGCCCGGGTCCGAGCCCCTCCTCCTGTTCTCGGGTCCCCCCCTCCTCGCCTTCGCCCTCGCCGGACTCATCATGGCCGCGGTCGCGCTCGGCCGGAAACCCCCGAGGGGATTGCTGCTGCCCATCTTCTTCACTCTGTACGCGGGGGTTGCGTACCAGGTCCAGACCCGGGTCGGACCCGATGGCGACGAGCCCCAGTACCTGATGGTGTCGGAAAGCCTCAAACGGGATCACGACCTCGTTCTCGATTCCGACTTCAAGGAGGAGCGCTACCAGGCCTTCTTCTCGCGGCCGCTCGGTCCCGACTTCCGCATTCGCGGGCCGGAGGGACAGATCTACTCGCTCCACGCGGTCGGTCTCTCGATCCTGATCCTTCCCGCCTACTGGGCCTTCGGATACGCGGGAGCCTCCTTCTTCATGGCCCTTCTCGCCGCGCTGCTCGTTCGCGAATTGCGCCGGCTGGTGCGCGCCCTGACCGGAGACGAGACGCTCGCGGAGGGCACGGCCTGGCTGGTCGGGCTGTCGCCGCCCGTCATCCACTTCGCGGGTCTCATCTTCACGGAAATCCCCGCGGCGCTCCTGCTGTGCGCCGGCCTGCGCGCCGCCAGCTTCGGCCGCTCGTCGCGGTCGGCGCTCGCGGCGGCGGTGTGCGCCTCGGCCCTGCCGTGGCTCAACGTGCGCTATGCGATCCTGGCGGTGGCGGTGGCGGGAGCGCTCGGCTGGAGGCTGTTCGGCGAGTTCCGTTCGCGCCGCGAATCCGCGTCGCTCGTCCGAACCTTTCTCCCGTCCGCGCTGATCCTGGCCGGTTCGGCCCTGGCCATCAGCCTCTATCACCACGCCCTGTGGGGATTCTTCGACCCACGCCGGGTCTACGGCCGCAAGAGGGAGTTCAGTCTCGATGTCCTGCCCGAGGGCCTCCCCGGGCTCTTCTTCGATCAGGAGTTCGGCCTGCTCGCCTACGCGCCGATCTTCGTGCTTTCGCTCGCGGGCTTCGTTCATCTCTACCGGCGCCGGCCGAGTCTCGCCCTCGCGGGGCTCTTCGCGGCCGTGGGCGTGATCGGGACGGCCAGCGTGTGGCCGATGTGGCGCGGCGGCTTCAATCCGCCCGCGCGCTTTCTCGTTCCCCTGGTCCCGATGCTGGCCGCGACCCTGGCCCTGTCCCTGCAGCGCGGCCTGCGGCCCGCGACCGCGCTCCTCGCGGGCTGGAGTCTGTGGTGCGGCCTCTCCGGGGCGATGAACATCGAGACCGTCCATCGCGACCGGGATGGCGTCGCCCCCTTCTTCCGAACCCAGTCCGGTGCGCGCGAATGGACCGCGGCGTTGCCTTCGTTCGTTCTTCCCGAGGATCGAGCCACGCGCTCGCTCGCCTGGCCATGGGCGGCTCTCCTGGCCCTGCCCCTCGTCGGCGCGATTCGGGGTCGTTCGGGAGAGAGCCGGTTCCCACAAAGCCGCGGCGTCCTCATCGCCACCGTTGCGTTCATGACGGCCGCGGGAATCGCGGATGGCATGAGCCCGAGAACACGATCCCCCGAACGCGACGCCACGCGTCTTCTGGGCGCGCGGTCCCTCGCCCTTCCTTCCTTCCGACTCGAGGACGGCGGCAACGCGTCCTGGGCCCTGGACCTCTTCTACGAGCCGCACCGGGCCCCGCTCGGCGTCACCTTCGCTCGCGCTTTGTCCCTCGGGCCCGGCCGCTACGAACTGAGGGTCGAGGCGAGCGACCCGCTCGGCGGAGTTCCGCCGACCCTGATCGTCACGAACCATCGGACCGGCAAGGGCGTGCGTCAGCCCATGAACGTCGCGGCCTCCTCGCGCTTCCTGGCCTCCACGATCATCGTGGACACCCCGACCGAGATCGATCTGTCGCTCGCGGGCGGCGAGCCTCTTGCCCTGGCGCGGGCGGACCTTCGGCGCTAGTCTCCGCCGGGGCCCGTGGGCATGCCCTGGCGGACGGTCAGACGGAAGGCGTTGGCCGCGACCACCTTGTCCTGGGACTTGAGCGCGGCGCGGATGTTGTAGCTCCCGGCCCGGGTGTAGTAGTGCTCGGAAGAGAAGCGCCGGTCGATCTTGGTCCCCGGCTCATAAGGCTCGCAGTCGGAGTCCTGCAGGCTCTTGCTTCCGTCATCCCAGTCCCACTCGATGGCGAGACAGTAGAAGTCTTCGCTGTCCTCGCCTCCGGTCAGCTCGGCGATGGCGATGACGCCCACCGGCGAGAACGCCATGCGGGGCGACACGCGAACTCCGAGGGTGGGCCGTTTGGGCTTGGCGCTCGCGGGCACGCCGAGGGTCAGGCCGAGGGCGACTGCGAGGGCGATAAGGCCGGATGAGGACTTGCGGATCATGGAATCACCTCCCGCCGCCTCAGCCTTCCGGCCGGGACGGCGCGCTCCTGAAGGATGCACGACTGAAAGCTCGATCTTAGATCCGAGGACCTACAATTCTGCAAGTGCCGAATTCCGCTCCGAGGATCGACGTCCCCGAAGGCGTCCGGACCTGCGGCGAGGCCCTGGCCGCCGCCGGCGGGCGGGTCTTCCTCGTGGGCGGCGCGGTTCGCGACACCCTGCTCGAGCGGAAGGTCAAGGACTACGATCTCGAGGTCTTCGGCCTCTCCGCGCCCGCGGTCCTCGAGGCGCTCGCGCGGGTGGCGAGGGTCGAGCCCGCGGGGGACGCGTTTCCGGTCTTCAAGGTCGCGTCGCTCCCCGGCGTGACCGGGCAGATCGACGTGGCCCTGCCGCGGCGCGACTCGAAGAAGGGTCCCGGCCACCGGGGCATCCATGCCGAGGCCGATCCGTTCATGCCGGTGGAGGAGGCGGCGCGGCGCCGCGACTTCACGATCAACGCGATGATGTTCGATCTGGCGAGCGGCGCCCTCGCGGATCCCTACGGAGGCGCGCGGGATCTCGAGGCCCGCGTCCTGCGCGTGGTGGACCCGTCCACCTTCACCGACGATCCCCTGAGGGCCCTTCGCGCCGCCCAGTTCGCGGCGAGGTTCGAACTCCGGGTGGAGCCCGCCACCGCGCGCCTGTGCGCCTCCATGCCCCTGGGCGAGCTTCCCGCCGACCGGATATTCGGGGAGATCGAAAAGGCCCTGCTGCAGGCGCGCCGCCCGTCCGTGGCTTTCAGACTGCTCTTCGATTGGGATCAATTTCGCGACATCGCTCCCGAACTCGTGCCCCTGGCGGCTACCCCGCAGGACCCCGAGTGGCACCCGGAGGGCGATGTGTGGACGCACACCCTTCTCTGTCTGGATGAGGCCCGCCGCCTCATCGACGATCTCGATCCGCCCCGCGCCCTCGCGGTCATGCTGGGGACGCTGTGCCACGACCTGGGCAAGCCCGGCACCACGAAGTTCGAAGACGGACGCCTGAGGTCGCGGGGACACGAGGAGGCGGGTGTCGAGCCCACCCTCGCGCTTCTCGACCGGTGGAACGTGCACACGCGGGGCTCCTTCCCCCTGCGCGATCAGGTGGTGGCCCTGGTGCGGGACCACCTCAAGCCGGGAGCGCTGCATCAGGTGCGCGAGGAAGTGAGCGACGGCGCCATCAGGCGCCTGGCTCGCCGCGTGGAGGCGGACCTCCTCTATCGGGTGGCCCGGGCCGATTGCCTCGGGCGCACCGGGAACTTCCCGCCCGTGGCCATGGAGTGGTTCATCGAGGAGGTGCGCCGGCTGTCGGTCGAGCGAAAGCCGCCCGCCCCCCTGATCCTGGGCCGCGACCTTCTGGAACTCGGGCTGAAGCCGGGACCGCAGGTGGGCCGAATCCTCGCCGAGGTCTACGAGCAGCAGCTCGATTCGAAGGTCCGCACGCGCGAGGAAGCCCTGGCCGCGGCCCGCGGACTCATCGCGGCCGGCCCGCCACCCTAGTGCGTGTGGCCCTCGTCGGTGGGCGGGCCGATGGAGGTCTCGCGGTCGAGGACCGCGAGGGTGTGCTTGTAGATGTTCTCCACCTCCGCGGGGGAGTTCGCGATCGCGGTCATGCCGAGCTTCCCGTGCTGCGAAAGCGCGCCGATGAGATGGAACAGGACGCCCGACTCGGTCGAGTGGGAGTAGTGCAGGCGGTTGATGGTCAGGATCTCGATGAGGTCTTCGGGCAGGAGTCCGCGATAACTGTCCGACTTGAGATTGTCGGTGGCGCGGTAGTACTTCACGTGCCCGGAGGGCGAGCGGAACAGACCGGTCGCTTCGTCGAGGCCGCCCCCGGTGAGGAACTGGAGGGCGAGGAACGGGTGCGTGGTCCCGCCCATGCGCAGGTTGATCTCGAGCGCGGAGATGGACCACGGGCTGTGGCCGTTGTCGCGGTAGGCGAGGAAGTCGATGGCGAACCGGGAGACCACGCCCTTCTTGGCCAGCACCGCGCCGATGGCGCGCGCCGAGTCCTGGATGGCGAGCCGATACTCGTCGTCGGCGGGGAAGGCGCAGCCGAGGAAGATCTGACCGGTGGCGCCGCCGAGGATCTGGTCGTGGGTGGAGATCACCATGACCTGGCCGGAGGGTGAGATGCGAAGCTGGGCCGAGGGCGAACACTTCTCGTTCGCGTCCATGAACTCCTCGACGATGCCGCCCATCCTCGTGAACTTGTCCAGGTAGACCTCGGGCGTCTCCTTCGGAATCGAGAGCTGCAGCTGGTGCATCTGGTCCCTGACCGCGGCGCGTGAGAACTCCTCGGGGTAACGGTAGAGCGCGTTCCCCTCGCCGGAGAAGCTCTCGTTGAGCTTGATCACCGCGCGCCTCAGGTTGGGGTCGCGCTTCTTCATGTCGTAGAGCGAGTCCGCGATCTCGCCTTCGGTTCTCAGGTCCTCGTAGCCGAAGGGCAGGGCCACGCCTGCTTCCTTGAAGGCCTTGCGGCTGCCCGACTTCGTGCCGATGTGATTCAGGGACGGATCGACCCCGTTCAGGGGGATGCCGAGCAGGACCGCGAGCTTGCGCTCGAGCGGGGTCGAGTTGAAGACGGTGAGGTAGGCGCGGTCCTTGTCCACGATGCCCTGGCGGATGCGCTCGAGCAGGCGCGGCCGTTCGAGGATTTTCTCGGTCAGCGACCGGGCGGAGTCGTCATAGGCGCAGAGCAGGGTGAGGCGTCCCCGGGCATGGGACGCGGGGATGCCGGCCAGGAACTGGAAGTAGTACTCCAGGATCATCGGGTGCACGGGCTGGGAGGTGACGTAGACCATGCGCGCGCGGGGGTTGCGCAGGCGGATCAGGAGGAACAGCAGCCGCTCTTCATAGAAGCTGGAACCGGCCAGGCGCTTCAGCTCGGCCTGGTCGAGGGAGAGCGACGGCACCACCACCGAGGTCGCGGGCTCGTCGTCCTTGTAGGTCATGGAGTTCCACACCGACTCGAGGCGAGGCTTCAGGAGCTCGAACTGGCGGAGTTCTTCCTCGATGGTGATGTCCCAGGGATACGGGGGCTTGGGAAGCGTCATGGGTCGCTCCTCTAGGGCTCTTGAGTCATGCGTGTGGGCCGGGCGATGCTCGCGGTTGAGTGGCGAGGCCGATCACGCCGGTCGGCGAACAGTGTCTCGACGATCTGATTCTCGTGCATCTCGAAGACGCGATTCAGGCGATGGGCGTGGCGGCGGAGGTCCTTGACCAGCTGGAACCGCAAAGGCCATACGAAGGTGAAGCCGGTGGTCATGGCGAGCTGCTGGGCGATTTCGACATCGCGGTTGCCCAGGGCGAGCACGTTCATGCGTTCCTCGTACCAGGCGCGTGTGACTTCGCCATGATCCATGAGGTTCTCGATGATGAGCTTCTGGCGGCCGCTGTCCATGATCTCCGGGTGGTGGTTGACCCCGAACATGCGAGGCATGGTCCCCGAGGCGTCCCGCGCGAACTCCACTCCGGTGAGGGCGTTGCCCACCGAATGATCGGCGAGCAGGGTCTCGAAGCTGAGCGGAGCCACCTTGAGGACGGCCGCGGGATCGGGGATGAGATCGAACAGGCGCGAGTCGATGACCTGGAATCGCATGGAACCGGTCTCCCGCAGGAAGCCCCGGAACCAGGGGTGGGCGGAGGCGGTTTCGGTGAGCGCGTTCTCCACGATGCCCGCGCTCTTGCCGCCCTTTTCCTGGCCACGCTCGACGGGGGCCGCGATGCCCGACCAGCGGCACAGGACCCCGAACGAATGGCACACCGCGAGCAGGCTCGCGTCTCGGTCGGCGAGGATGGCGTCGAACAGCTTGAACGCGCGCGCTTCCCAGGAGGGATCCTCCTTGACCCCCTGGGAGAACGCAGCGACGCCGTCGTTGAGGTGGGGATCGATGTGCCCGGGGCCGCCGGTGCCGAGGTAGATCGAGAAACGCCCTCCCGGCGGCTCGGGCAGCAGGCCGGCCTGGCGGACGTCGAAGGAGAAGACGCGGATCTTGAGCTGAGCCTTGCGGATCAGGGGCTCGAAGTCGCACGAGGCCTCGCGCACGGCCTGGACGATGGAGTTGTGCCCGAGATTGGGCCAGCCGTGGTGCATGTCGAGCACGGCGATGTCCACGATGCCGTCCTCGCGCTTCGGCAGGGTCTCGCCCGGGGCCACCTTGTGATACGAGAAGATGGAGTGAATCCCGGTCATGGCGCAGTTGTCGAGGCAGGCCATCTCGCCCTTCTCGCCCATGCGTCCGCAGGTGGTGATGATTCGCTCAGCGGGCAGCAACTTGGGTCAGATCCTTCCTTCGACGACGAATGCCGGGACCTGGCCGCCGCCCGAGGTCACGTTGGCGAGAGACGAGCCGGAGAGGCGGGTGAGGAACCCTTCGACCTCGCCGAAAAAGAGGTACGGATCGAGGTCGACCACGAAGTCCTTCGAGGGGAGTCCCGGCGAGATCATCGGGAAGGCCTGGCGTCCGATCTCGACCTTGCGCTGGACCACGTAGTGACTGGAAAGGGAGGCGGCGATGGCGGCGTCCCACTGAGCGGCCGTCGATTCGAAGCCCAGGAACACGCCCTTGCCCCCGTACTCGTCGTTCGGCTTGAGCACGAGTTCGGCGCGCCGGTCGGGGTCGCGCATGAAGTTCAGGAGGTCGATCTCCTTGCCCCCGCAGGTGGTCTTTCCCTCGCGCACCACGCGGGTCCAGGGCACCGCCTCCGCGATGGCGGCGCGCTCGTCGTCGTTGAAATGATGCTGCTGGGCATCGTCGGTGAGGATCGCGAAGATCGCCTTCTTGTGGATGGGCTTGCAGCCGAAGGGATTCACGAAGACGCAGGCCTTCGCCCGGGCGGCCTCCAGGAGGGCTTTCACTTCGCCCGCCTTCTCCAGGAGCTCGTTCACGAGGAGGCGCTTGTAGACGATGTCGACCACGACGCCGTCGTGCCGCAGCGAGCCGCCGTCGAACGTCATGTGCCGCGGGTCGCAGACGATGGCCGACGCACCCGCGGCCTCGAACAGGTTCCTCAGGATGTGATGCTCGGCGCGGGTCGGGACTTCGTCGTAGTCGACGATCGCGATCATGGGCTTCGCCTTGCTCCCGCCGGCCTGGCGGTAGCAGGCGATGAGGGTTTCGAGCAGCTTCCCGCACGGATGCGGGCGGTGGATGGCGAACGACTTCTGGAGTTCGCGCATCACCCCGAGTTCCATGAAGACGTCGGAGAGCACGTCCGCGTAGCCGAGGCCGGCCGGGGTCTCGGCGTTGAGCTCGACGAACGCGTACGAGTTCGGAGTCAGAAAGGAATCGAGCCGTGAGAGGGGCGAGGGTGAAGCCAGGCCGGGATCGAGGGCCACCAGCTCGCGCTCGGCCTCGCTCAGGCCGACGAGGTCATGGAGCGCGGGTCCGAGGGCCCTCCAGGCCTTGAGGGTGGCGCCGTAGATCCCCCGGGCGGTGGCGCGGACGTGGTCGTAGTCCCTCCGGGACACGAACTGGGGCATCGCGAAGGGACACAGGACGCGGCCTCCGAAGGTCGCGTTGCGATCGCGCAGGCGGGTTTCCAGGTTCGCCTCGATCTCCTGGGCCAGCGCCTTCTCGTCTCGGAGCAGGCGGGTGTAGAGGTCCACGGCGCTTGCGGACATCGAGGGCATGGGTCGATTGTATGCGAGGATCCTCGACGTGCTCCTCGAGACCGAACGCCTCGTTCTCCGGCCCTTTCGCGAGGCCGACCTCGATGCCTACGCGGACCTGTGCGCCGATCCCACGGTCATGAAATTCCTGAACGCCGCCGGCGCCCCGATCTCCCGCGCCGACGCCTGGCGGCAGATGGCGATGTACCTCGGGCACTGGGAATTGCGGGGATTCGGGACCTGGGCGGTGGCGGAGCGCGCGACCGGGGAGTTCGTGGGCCGGGTCGGCCTGCACTATCCGGAAGGATGGCCGGATCGCGAACTGGGCTGGACCATCGCCCGGAAGTTCTGGGGCAAGGGCTATGCGAGCGAAGCGGCCAGGGCCGCCATCGCCCACGCCTTCGGCACGCTCGGCTGGACCCACCTCGTGAGCCTCATCCATCCTGAGAACGAGCGCTCCGCCCGCCTCGCCGAGCGCCTCGGATACCACGTCCACGGAACCGCGGAGGTGGTAGGCCTTCGTCTCACCATGTACCGCCTGGACCGAACCGCCCGATCAAGCTGATCCCACGGCCAAGCCAACCGCACTCGGGTCGTCATTGCGAGGAGCCATTCCGTTGGTACCGCGACGAAGCAATCTCCGCCCACCACTACCAATCCGACCCGCGGGACACGCTGGGTTGGTAGTGGCTCGACGAGGTTGCTTCGTCGCGGGTACCAACGGAATGGCTCCTGCTGAGAAACCCATGCGAGTACGGCCCATTTCAGGCACTTTTCGGTCT
>DAORUA010000085.1:0-4432 GCA_035432945.1 Vicinamibacteria bacterium
GATTCCGCCTCCCAGTAGCGGCCTCCGGTCGACTCCGCGATCTGCCTCATGCCCCAGGTGTGCAGGAACTCCATCGACGGCGTCCCCGTCATGGGCAGCATCCGGCCGGAGAGGTCCATGGCGGGCATGGGAGCGCCTCCCTCCTCGGCCCGCTTCAGCCCGACCACGTGAATGAGGGCGTTCGCGCGCTCCGCCACCACCCGCATCTGACGCCACTCGAGCCAGCTCATGTTGTCCTCGCCGTCTGTGAAGAGCACGAGCAGGATTCTCCCCTGGGTCTGGGGAAGGACGAGCGCGGCGTACAGGGCGTCGAGGACCGCGGTGGCCCCGCCCGGTTGGAGCGCATCGAGCGCCTTGGCGACCGCGGCTTTGTCCGTGGTGGGCCGGGCCAGCCATTGCGTCTCGCCCGCGAAGGTGAAGAGCGACACCTCGTCCTGCGGCCTCAGGCTCTCGAGGAAGGCCTTGCCCGAGGCCTGCAGGGCGGCGAGCCTCTCGCCCGCGAGGCTGTTGCTGCTGTCGAACACCAGGACCGCCAGCAGGGGCATCGACTCCGCGGCGATGAGGTCGAGACGCTGCACCACCCCGTTGTCCTTGAGCTCGAAGTCGGCCGCGGTCAGGCCAATCACGGGGTCCCGTCGCTGGGAAACGAAGGCGTCCACATAGACGCTGTCCACCTGCACGCCGAACACCGCCGGGGACTGGACCTTGGTCTGGGCCGGCGGCGGCGTCCCCTGCGCGGACCCGCCGCTCAGGAGGGCCAGGAACACGGCGAGGGCGAGGCTCATCGGATCAACGCCTTTCGCAAGGCATCGAGGTCGGTCTGCCCCTCGCGCGTGTGGCTCATGGGGTAGTTCTTGTAGGGATCGGCTCCGACCCGAAGGCGCACCTGCTCGAGGCCCTGGTCCATGGCCTCGCGCGCGCCCGCGGTATCCCCCATCATGAGACGCGCGTGGGAGATCGCCACCGCGGCCGCTTCCGAAAACGGGCGGAGCGCGAGGGCGGCCTGGTATTCCTTCTCCGCTTCGGCGAGACGGTTCTGATCCTCGTGGATGCGCCCGAGGAAGAGATGGGCGAGATAGAGCACCACGTTGTCGCCGCTCTTGGAGATCACCTCTTCGAAAGCGGCGCGCGCGGGCTCGGGCCGGTCGAGGCGCCAGAGCACGCGGCCGAGCCTCAGCCTCGCTTCGTGCAGGTTCCGATCCGCGGCCAGGGCCTCCTCGAAGGTGCGCCGGACCCGCTCCCACAAGGCCCCGAGCTTCGCGGTCTGGGCCTCGAACTGCCGGACCGCCTGGGGCCCCAGCGTCGCCGCGCGCGGGGCCGGGACCAGGGTGAGGAACGCCGTGGTCTCGAGAACGATGCCGAGGGTCATGAGCAGCGGGCCGTCCTTCGGAAACCGCTTCAGTCCGGTTCGGGCCCATTGCTCCGCTTCCGGTATGCAGTGGGACCACTGCGCCCGGCGGGTCATGGCCAGGTAGAACCGGCTGAGAAAGGCCTTCGCCTCCGGATCGACGAGAAGGAGAATCGTCGCCAGTCGTTCGACGGTCTGCGCCTGCGGACCGGTGGAGCAGGTGACCGACTGCTCGGTTACCGGCACTCCGAACTGCTCCATGATCTCCCGCTCGGCATGGAGGAGGAGGGCGGCCCGGACCTGGAACCGCTCGAACACGACGCGGTCCTCGCACTTGCCGCGGCAGCGGCTGACCGCGACCGCGGCCGCGTGCAGGTTGTCGAGATCGCAGCGCAACCGCTCGCCGCTCCAGCCTTTCAGGGCGAGCACCGCCTCGGCATGCTCGTTCGACGCGTAGCGCGTCACCAGTTTCAGGTATTCGGGGGACGGGGGAACTCTCACCGGCGGACACTGCGCCGCGGACGCAACGGCCGGGACCAGAAGCGCGGCGGTCAGGGCGAGAAGCGCGCTGCCGCAGATCTTCGATGAAGGGACGGGCATGACTTACCCGGGAGTCTACCGGCCCGCGGCGACCGCCCGGAGGCGGCTCGCGGCTGCGGGCGGCGCGGTCAGATGAGCGTGATGACCTCGGCGCCGCGAAGCTGCTTCCCTGCGAACGTCTCGGCCTGCTCCTGGGGCAGGCCGAACACCGAGACCGCGCAGGGCTCGGCGTCGATGCAGCGATCGGCCAGCACGGTCACGCTGCGCACGCGGGTGCGGCGGGGCGCCGCGGTCTGCGGGTCGATGAGATGGTGGAAACGCTCGCCCCGGTAGCGGAAGAAGCGTTCGTAGTCCCCCGACGTCGCCACCGCGCGGTTGCTCACCTCGAGGGTGCGCGCCACGGATCCGAGGTCGTCGGGCGACTTGATTCCCACGCGCCACGGGCCGCCTTCCGGCGATTCGCCGAGCGCATACAGATCTCCGCCCAGGTTCACGATCGCGTGCTCGATCCCGCGCGTCCGAAGCGCCCGCACCGCGCGATCGAGCGAGTAGCCCTTTCCGATGCCTCCAAGGTCCAGATGCAGGTCGGGCGCGCCATAGCGGACGCTGGCCACGCCCGCCCAGTGCTCGACGTCGACCTGGCGCCAGAAGGACCGGCCAGCCAGGCGCTGCACTTCCTCCGCGGGCGGAGGCTCGCGCCGGTTCGTGACATCCCACAACTCCGAAGCCGCGCCGATCGCGGGATCGAAGCGGCCTTCGCTGGCCGAGGCCCATCGGAGCGCCGCCTCGATGACCTCGGCGGTCTCGCCGCCGACGGTCACGCCGTCGCGGGACGCGTGGGCGTTGGCGCGGCCGATGTCGGAGTCCCCGCGGAAGCGGGTCATGAGCGCATCCACGAAACGCAGCTCGGCAATCGCCGCCTCCAGCGCCTGCTGGGCGAGCGCTTCGGACCGGTCGACCACGGTGATCTCGGCGATGGTGCCCATCACCGGGAGGGTCCGGCGCGCCACCGCGACGTGGCGGCGAAGGGCGATGGGGAGCGCGCCGAGCGCGAAGGCTCCGGTGCCCAGGGCCAGGAACTCGCGGCGGCCGAACGGCCGCGGGAAGCGGTTGGTGTCAGTCATGATGGTCAGCCCTTTTCAAACGACCGCAGGAACCGGTGCAGCCCGCGCACGGGCTGTCGCAACGGCCTCTTCGCATGAGGCCGAACACCGCGAAGAGGATCGCGCAGATGAAGACGCTTAGAACCGTCCGCATCATTGACTCCCCAGTCCGGCGAAGCCCATGAACGCCATGGAGAGGCAGGAGGCCACGATCAGGACCAGCCCCATCCGCTTCGCGAGTGCCGGGACGTCGGCCACGTCCATGCGTTCCCGGATGGAAGCCATGAGGGTCAAGGCGAGAGTGAGGCCGAGGCCCGCGCCGAAGGCGAACACGATGCCTTCGATCAGGTTGTAGTTCCGGGTGGTCTGGAAGAGGGCGAGGCCGAGGATCGCGCAGTTGGTGGTGATGAGCGGCAGGTAGATGCCGAGTTCTCTGAAGAGCCCGGGCAGGTACTTCTTGATGATCATCTCCACGATCTGCACGGTGGAGGCGATGACCACGATGAAGGCGATGGTGCGCAGGAACGGGGTCTTCGAGAGGAGGAAGGTGTTCAGGAGCCAGACGCTCACCGAGGTGATCACGAGGACGAAGGTGTTGGCCGCGCCCAGGCGCCAGGCGTTGCCAACCTTGGAGGTCACACCGAAGAACGGGCACAGGCCCAGGAACATGGCCAGGGTGAAGTTGTTCACCAGGAGAGTGGAGAAGAAGATCCAGGCCAGACCGCTCATGACCGTGCCTCCGCCGCACGCCTCGCGGCGCGATCCATGCGCCAGCCCATGACGAGGAAGATGATGCCCAGGGTCAGAAAGCCTCCGGGCGGCATCACCATGAAGACCCACGGTTCATATCGCGGCCCGAGGAGGTCGAAGCCGAGGAGCGACCCGCTCCCGAGCAGTTCGCGGACCGCGCTGATCAGGCTCAGGGCGAAAGTGAAGCCGGCGCCCATTCCCGCGGCATCGGCCAGGGCGCGCAGCGGCCCCACTTTGCCGGCAAAGGCCTCCGCGCGGCCGAGGATGATGCAGTTCACCACGATCAGCGGGATGAAGGGTCCGAGGGCCTTGGAGATCTCCGGGAAACCGGCGGCGAGGACCATGTCGGCCACGGTGACGAAGGTGGCGATGATCAGGATGTACGAGGTCAGCCGCACTTCGTTGGGTATGTAGTGGCGCACGGAAGAGATCAGGAAGCTCGAGCAGAGGAGGACGAAGGTCGTGGCCAGACCCATGGCCAGGCCGTTGGGGAGCGAGTTGCTGACCGCCATCGATGGGCAGAGTCCGAGCATCTGCACGAACACGGGATTGTTCTGGGAGAGGCCGCTCCAGAAATCCAGGAACAGGGGCGAGGGCGGCTTGATGGGAGCGTTCACTGGACTCCCTCCTTCTCGAAAGCCTGGAGCCGCGGACGCCAGAGTTCCACGGCGTGGTTGATGATCTGGATGAC
>DAORUA010000085.1:4532-11652 GCA_035432945.1 Vicinamibacteria bacterium
GCCTTGGTGACGGCGCGAAGTTCAACCCCCGGGGGCGGCGCCGCACTCAGCTTGTCTCCGACCAGATAGAGAGTCTGGAGGCGGGCCGGCTTCCCCAGCACTTCGTTCACCGCCCCCTCGATCTTGGAGTCCGCGTACTTCTGGATCGCGGGCAGGGTCTTCTCGTAGACGGATGCGATCAGCAGGCCGGCGAAGGCCCCGCCGAAGGCGAGGGTCAGGAGAAGGCGCGAGGCCGGAACCGGCGGTTCGGGCGGCGGGAGGGCGGGCGCCTTCTGAAGATCCTGGTCGCCGCTCATGAGGGGATCCTCGCGGGGGTGCCGAACACGCGGGGCTGGGTCGCGCTGTTGATGAAGGGCGTGAGCGCGTTCATCAGCAGGATCGCGTACATGACGCCTTCGGGCAGGCCGCCCCAGATCCGGATGATGACCACGAGGAGGCCTGTGCCGATGCCGAAGATCCAACGCCCGCGGTTCGTGACCGGAACCGTGACCATGTCCGTGGCCATGTACACAGCACCCAGCATCAGGCCGCCCGAGAAGATCATGAAGAGGGCGTCCGGCTTGGCGGGGTCGAAGGCATGGAGCAGGCCGGAGAAGACGCCCACGGTCAGGACGATCGCCGCGGGCGCGCGCCAGTTGAGGCAGCCCATGAGCGCCAGGTAAACGCCTCCGGCGAGGATCACGAGCGCCGCGGTCTCGCCCACCGAGCCTCCGGTGGTTCCGAGGATCAGGTCGGTGAGCGGGGTTCCCTGCTTCTCGAACTTCAGCAGGCCGAGAGGGGTCGCCCCCGTGACCGCATCGCTGACCGGGTGCAGGAAGGGCCAGGCGAACAGATCGCCGCCCAGGGTCCAGAAGGAGCCGCCCGGCTTGGGCCAGGTGGTGATCGCCACCGGGAACGCGGCCTGCAGGAACGCGCGGCCGACGAGCGCGGGGTTGAAGGCGTTCTGACCGAGGCCGCCCCACACCGTCTTGCCGAAGCCGATGCCGAAGGCGCCGCCGAGAAAGGCCATCCACATCGGAAAGCCGGAAGGGAGGGACAGGCCGAGCAGCAGGCCGGTGATCGTGGCCGATCCGTCATGGAGCGCGCCGGGCCTTCCGATGAGGCGCTCGGTGATCAAAGCGCCCAGGGTGGCGGCGGCGATGACGAGCAGCGCGCTGATCCCGAAGAACCAGGCCGACGACATGATGACCGGCACGAGGCTCGCCACCACGTGCCACATAATCCGCGGGGTCGTGTCCCCCGCCTTGATGTGGGGCGAGGCGGTGACGATCAGCTTGTCGAAGCTCATGCCGCACCCGTCTGCGGTATACGGCGCAGCGCCGCTTTCCCGGCCTGGAAGAGCTGGGACAGGGGAATGTTCGACGGGCACACGTACGAGCACGCGCCGCAGAGCATGCAGTCGGCGAGGTGGTGATCGGCCATCTCCGGGTAACGCCGCACCCGGGCGAAGTCGCCGAGGAGCGAGGGATTCAGGAAGACCGGGCAGGCCTCGAGGCACCGTCCGCAGTGGATGCAGGGGTACACGGTCTCGCCCCGCGTCTCGTGGGCGGCCAGAACCACGACCCCGGTGGTGCCCTTGATCACGGGCGCTTCGAGGTTCGCGAGCGCCATGCCCATCATGGGCCCGCCGAGAATGACCTCCGCGGCGTCGGGTCTCACTCCGTCGCAATAGGCGAGCAGGTCCTTGAGGCGCGTGCCCACGGGCACGATCAGATTGGCCGGACGCATCAGGCCGTGACCGGTGACGGTGACGATGCGCTCGAGCAGCGGCATGCCGGTGTCGAACACCTCGGCGATGGCGGCGAGCGACCCGACGTTCTGGACCACCACCCCCACCGACACCGGGAGCTTGCCCGAGGGAACCTCGACGCCGGTCACCGCCTTGATCAGCATCTTCTCCGCCCCCTGCGGGTACTTCACGGTCAGGGGAAGGATGGTGATGTCGAGGTCGGCGGGCTTCGTGCGCGTCAGGGCCGCGATGGCGTCGGGCTTGTTTTTCTCGACCCCGATGACCGCCCTCACCACGCCCAGGGTGTGCATCATGACCCGGCAGCCGAAATGCACGCGCTCGGGATACTCGACCATGGTGCGGTGGTCCGAGGTGAGGTACGGCTCGCATTCCGCGCCGTTGATGATCAGGGTGTTGACGATCGAGCCCTTGGGCGGGACGAGTTTCACGTGGGTCGGAAAGGCCGCCCCACCCAGGCCCACCACACCCGCGTCCTGCACCGCCTTCACCACTTCGTCGACCTTCAGGCCCTCCCACTTCGGGACCAGGCGCGGCCGCGGCACCTGGGGCGCGAAGGGGTCGACGGCCAGATGCACGGAGAGAGCCATGGAGCCGTCGGGATGGGGCCACAGGTTGACGGCGGTCACCGTCCCCGCGGCGGAGGCGTGAATCGGAACGGACATGAAGCCGTCGGCGAGACCGATGGGGTCCCCGCGCTCCACGTGGTCGCCCACCTTGACGCACAGCTTCGCTTCCTTCCCCGCGTGCTGACGCAGCGGGAGCACGAGGGTGGCGGGATACGGCATGCGCCTGATGGGAAGCGCGCGCGTGAGGTCCTTCTCCTCCGGAGGGTGGACGCCGTGGGAAAACCCGCCGAAGAAGCTCATCAGTTGAACTTCTCCGCCCGCTTCACCCACTTCTCGAGGTCCTTCTCGTTCGGGTTGGTGGGCGAGCCGGGGTGGATGATCGACACCGGACAGCGTTCGGCCGCGAGCACCAGCTGTTGGAACGTGCCCGCGCTCGCGTCCTTGAGCTCCGCCTGCTTGGCCGCGTTGTAGACGAACATCTTCTTGTTCAGGTTGACGCACTCGTTGCAGCTCGTGCAGCGCGCCGAGTCGATGTAGGCCTCGAGGGTGAGCGGCTCGTCTTCCGGGGCTTCGGCCGCGGGCGAGGGCGGTGCGGCTTCGACGCCTTTCGCGGGCGCAGCCGGAACCGAAGGAGCCTCGGGCGCCGCCGGCGCCGCCGGCGCTGGTGCGGCGGCGGGCGCCTTGGCGGTGCTGCCTTTCGAGGAAGGCCCGGTCGCGGGCAGGGTGGCGAGCAGCTCGGACAGGGCCCCACCCCCGCCGTGCTTCATCAGGCCCTCGGCCAGGCGGCGCGCGATCTGCTGCGGATACTCGCGTTTGAGTTGGGCGATGCGCGCCTCGTACTCCGCGCGCATCGCGACGAGCTTCGCTTCGAACCCCGCTTCAAGGGCGCCGGCGACGGACTGCCTCGCGGCCTCGGACACTTCGAGTCCGGCGAGCTGACGCAGCTGCGACCAGTGCTCCAGTCGATCCTCGGCGAGGCCGGCCATCTCGGAATCGACCCGCAGCCGGCGCAGGCGCCGGTCCGGCCCGATCGCGTGGATGAACGCGGTCGTACCTCCGCGCTCGCCGCGGGGCATCCTCAGATACTGGTCGAAGGCCACCGCCGCGTCCCACTCCTCGCGGGGCAGATCAGCGAAGTGCTCCCTGAATCGCCCTTCGGTGGCCGCCCAGTCCGCGACGGTCAGGGGGACGCTCATCGACTGCTCGCCGCCCGCATCATCGAGGTACCGCAGGGTGTAGGCCGGCCAATCGGCGTCGGGAGACGGATTGCCGGCCAGGCTCAGGCAGGCCGCGAAGGACGGGCCACCCTCCGGATCGTAGGTGAGGAACGGGAAGGCCCGGCTTTCGAGAGCCAGGCGCGCCGCGCGGGCCGCTCCCTCATCGGCAAGGCCATGCTCCTTGGGACAGGGGGTGTAGAGGTTGAAGAACGCGGGGCGCCTCTGGTTCAGACCCCTGAGCACGCCGGCCAGGAGGTGAGCGGGCGAGGCCTGCGACGACTGGTGCACGAACACGCCGCGATGGGCGATGGCCAGGAGGTCGGCGTCCTTCGAAGCCGCAGTCCGGCCGCGCCGCGCCTGACCGGTGTCCGAGTGGCCCTGGGTATCGAGAATCACCACGCGAATCGGCCGGCCCGAGGAAAGAACGCTCGAGAGATTCTGGAAGCCCGATCCGAGCATGGCCCCGTCGCCGCCCATGGCCACGATCGGCGGGCACAGCAAGAACTCCTCGTCGGTGAATTCCTTCCAGCCCAGGGCGGCGAGCGCTTCCTCGTCGGCCCCCGGGTCATACGTCCCGTCGAGCAGCTTCGAGGCGCGACGCAGGTCCGCGAAGCCGTCGGCCATCTTGCGCATGTGCGCTTCGAACAGGCCGATGGCGATGGAGGGCGAGTCCTGGGTGAGATGAGAGACCCAGGGAAACGGGTACGGGTTGAAGGGATACGCACTCGCCCAGGTCGACGAGCAGCCGGTCGCGTTGGCCATGCCGACCGACGCGCGGCCCTTGCCGCTCGGTCCCTCCGCGTAGCGCCAGCGCAGGTCGCGGAGCGCATCGGCCGCCCTGGTGATCCGCTCGAGCTGCGCCCGGTCTCCTTCGTTCACCGGCACCGCCACCGAACCCTTCGCGCGAGCGGCGGCGTGGAGATCCGCGCCCGAGGCCAGAAGGGTGCGCGCCCGGGCGTCCAGTCCTTCGATGAGGCCGTCGAGTTTCGCCACGTGCTTCGCCACCCGGGGCGCCATCTGCGCCTCGATGGCGGAGAGAACGAGGTGCGCCGCGGTCTTCTCGCCGCAGCCCGAGCAGGCGCCGTCTCCGCCCACCATGGAGCGATAAGTGTCCTTCTTGAGGAGCAGGGACGACAGGACCCCGAAGCCCGCCTCGGAATCCGCAGCCTGCAGGAAACGGTTGTCGGTGTCGGGCAGGCGGTTCCACAGCTCCCAGTTGCGGCGGAGGCGCGACAGGCCCGGCTCGTCCTGCTTCGCGCTGACCAGGGCGCCGGGCGCGCAGACCTCGACGCAGAGGTTGCAGCCCTTGCAGGCGTCCGGATTGACGGTGACGGACAGGAGTCCGCCCGTCCCTTTGGCCTTCGCCTCGAGGTCGCCGAAAAAGGTCTGGGTCCGCGCCAGGGGGAATTCGGCCAGCCGGGCCTGCACCACCTGGAACTCCGCGTCGGTCTTCGCGCGGCGTTCGGTGTCCCATCCCATCTTCGAGGCCACGGTGTCGTAGGCCAGCGCGAAGGCGAGACCGACGGCGAGCGAGGCGTCCTTCTGCAGGAGCTTGTGCGTCTCCCTGCCCCAGTTGCGGGCCAGCGGGCGCAGGCGCTCCAGGGCGCTCCCGTGGGTGGCCACGTCGAGGGCCGCGCCGAGAACGTCGTCGACGCTGTTCACGAGACCGGGAATGGCGGAATCCGGGCACTGCATCCAGCATTCCGCGCAGCCCGTGCATTTCGTTCCGATGAACTCGGGCGCCTCGAACCGCAGGCCGCTCAGGTCGCGCACCGCGGCGGTGGCCGCGGGAATGGCGCCGATCGCGGCGAAGGGATCGGCGATGCCATCCTGTCCGAGAGCGCGAATGGAGCACACCTGCTCCCAGAAACGTCCTTCGTGTCCTGGGCCCGGCTGCGCCATCGGCGCCTCGATGAGGGCGGGCATGTGCGGCACGCCGCCCCTCTCCGCGTCGAGGGGACCATCCACCGGCACCACGGTCTTGACTTCATCGAGACCCCGGCGCATGGCCCTCAGCTTGTCCTCCGCGGCCGTGGCCCCGAGAGTCTCGCGCCAGCGGGCGCCCATCCCCTTGAACAGGGCGGCCTCTCCCTTCGCTTCGCGGGTGAGCAGTGGCGCCGCGCCCATGAAAGCGCCCAGGAACGCCGCCGCCTGCATGCGCCGTTGTCCATCGGCATCCGCCACCTCGGCGCGAGCGATGGCGATCGCGTCGAGGCAATGGACGCGGATCCCGCGCTCGACGATGACGCGGCGGATCCGGCCGGTCAGGCTCTTCCAGAACTCTTCGGGAACGAGGTCGGTCTGGACCACGAGGACGCCGCCGTCGACCAGGCCCTTCAAGGGATCCGCGTGCCGGAAGACGAGGGGATCTGGAGAGAGGACCACGTCGAAGCGGACGGGCTCGGCGTTCAGGCGCACGGGCTCGGGCGAGAGCACCACCGAGCTGGTGACGGGTTGTCCGTTCTTCTCCGTCCCGTGGTTCGGGCTGGCTTTGACCTGGAGGCCGAAGGCGTCGAAAGCGGAGCGCGCGATGTCCTGGACGATCTCCTCGACGCCCCATCCCCCCAGGGAATGGATGCGCAGGGCAACCGCGCCTTTGGGCCGGAGGTCGAGATCGCCGGCGGGGGGCAGGGCGAGGGCGCCCACCTGCGGATAGCCCTCGGAGAGCTTGTCCTGCCAGATCTGGAGCTTGGGCAGCCGGGTGCCCGGACGCATGAAGTCGACGCCGAGATAGAAGTGTCGCCGTCCCGCGCCGGGAGGAGTCATGTTCTGGACCGCGGCCGCGATGTCGCCGGGCTGCAGGTCCCGGCCGCCGAGACCGAAGCAGGCCGAGTAGAACTCGGGCACGTCGCCGCCGCGCAGCGCGAAGAGCCCGGCGTGGGAGGCGCTGACCCGGCCGTTCTCCTGGCCCTTCGACAGGGCCGCGCGGATCTCGCGCAGCAGGGGCGCATCCGCGGCGAGCGGCTGGTCGACGCGCTCCATCACCACCACACCCTTCCTGCCGACCAGCATGGCGGTGACGAGATCCGCCGGGAAGGGACGGAACATGGTGAGGTTCAAGACGCCGACCTTCAAGCCGCGCTCGTCGCGAAGATGGTCGGCCACCGCCTCGGCATCCGCCACCACCGACCCCTGACCGACGATCACCCACTCCGCGTCCTCGAGACGGTGACTCGAGGCGCGCGCGTAGCGGCGTCCGGTGAGCGCGGCGAACTCGCGAAACGCCTGGTCGGCGAGCTCCGCGACGTGGTCGAAGTAGAACGGACGCTGGGCCGCCACACCCTGGGCGTAGGAGTCCCTCCCCTGGAGCGCTCCGAGCAGGAGCGGGTGGTCGAGGTCGAACATCTCGGGAATGCGCCGCCGGACGTCGCCGAAGACGAGGCCCTGCGCCCGGGTCGGGCTGTCGATCCGGTCCGCCGGGTCGCCCAGGTACTCCTTGACCAGGGCGGGTTCGGGAAGGGCCAGGGAGGCGATCACGTCGCTGGTGAGATACGCGTCCTGGGCCAGGAGGCCGGGGGTCAGGGACAGTTCGGCGATCCGATGCGCGACGAGGTTGAGATCGGCCGCTTCCTGGACGTCCTTCGCGA
>DAORUA010000086.1:0-4022 GCA_035432945.1 Vicinamibacteria bacterium
TTGCGCCCGGCGCGCATCCGAATTATCCGAACGGCCTCGCCGACAACATTCACCTCTCGCCCGTGGGCGCCCGGCTGCTGGCGGAGCGCGCGGCGAAGGGGCTCAAGGACCTCAAGGTGCCCCTCGCCGCGTTCCTGAGGTAGGGCTTACTTCGCGGCCGGCGCGTCCGCGGGGGCGGGCTTGCGCTTGTTGGCTTCGATGTTGACCGTGATCTCCACCTCGTCGCCGAGCACCATGCTCCCGGAGTCGAGGGTCTGGTTCCACACGATGCCGTAATCCTTGCGGTTCAGCTTCGTGGTCAGGGCGAAGCCCGCCTTCTCCGTGCCCCGGGCGTCCGTGACCGTGCCGCCGAAGTCGACGGGGATGGTCAGCTCCTTGGCCGTGCCGTGCATGGTGAACACGCCGGTCACGTTGAAGGTATCGGCGTCCACGGGAACGATCTTCGTGCTCTTGAAGGTGATCTCGGGATGCTTCTCGGCGTCGAAGAAGTCCGCGCTCCGGAGGTGGTTGTCGCGGCCGGTGTTGGCGGTGTTGATCGACGCGGTCTTGATCGTGAACTCCACCGAGGAGGCGGCGGGCTTGCCGGGAACCACGGAGATCGTGCCCGAGAAGTCGTCGAACCGGCCGGACACCTTCGAGACGAAGTGGCGGACACGGAAGCCCACTTCGGAGTGGACCTTGTCGACGTTGTAGACGTCCTGGGCGAAGGCGGCCGAGGCGGCCAGGGTGAGGGCGAGGGCGATGGGGGTCTTCATGATTGCGTGTTTTCCTTCAACTGTCTTTCTGTTTGTCTGTGGTTTATTGCTTGCGCAAGGAGGTGCAGCGCGCGGCGCAGGCGCTGCGGATCGCGTCGAGGGCGGTGATGAGCTGGTCGATCTGCGCGCTCCCGAGGCCGGCGAAGAGAACCTCGCTCGCCTGGGGGACGGTGGTGTCGAGCCGGGAGAGGAGGGCGAGGCCCTTCTTCTCTATGTGGCAAAGGACCTGGCGCCGGTCGGCCCGCGGGCGCTCGCGCCGGACCAGGCCCGCCAGTTCCAGCCGGTCGATCAGGCGGGTGATTCCGGGGGCCTGCTCCACCAGACGGGCCCCGATCTCGAGAGTGGGGAGGCCGGTGTCCCGAGCGCCCCGGAGAATCCGCAGCACGTTGAATTGCGCGAGCGTGATTCCCTCGGGCTCGAGGACCTCGGAGAGCCTCCAGCGCAGCAGGTCCGCGGTTCGCAGGATCCCCACGAACGCTTCCTCCCGGTTCGAGGGGAAGGGTTTGCTCTGTCGCAGCTCGCGAAGAATGGAACTCTGGGGCATGCGAAGAAGATAACTGAGCAATAGTTAATCTGTCAAGTATCTACGAAAAATACTTGCCCGAACCTCCGATCCACGATAGGCTCCGCGCCGAGATAAATATGAGCACACCGATACCGATGGTCGATCTGAGGGCGCAGTACCTCCGGATCAAGAATGACATCGACGCGGCCATGGCCCGCGTCGTCGACACCACCGCCTTCATCAAGGGCCCCGATTGCACGGCCTTCGAGAAGGAGTTCGCGGCCTTCTGCGGCGCCGCGGCCTGCGTGGGCGTCGCCAATGGCACGGACGCCTTGATCTACGCGCTGCGCGCCTACGGGGTGGGCCCCGGCGACGAGGTGGTCACGGTGGCGAACACTTTCATCGCCACCGGCGAGGCCATCTTCCTGAACGGAGCGAAGCCGGTGTTCGTGGACGTCGACGACGTCACCTACACCCTCGACCCGACGAAGCTCGAGGCCGCGATCACGAAGAAGACGAAGGTGATCATCCCGGTTCATCTCTACGGCCATCCCTGCGCCATGGAGGCGATCAACAGGATCGCGGCCGCGCACGGTATCCCGGTGCTCGAAGACTCCGCGCAGGGCCACGCCGCGACCTTGAATGGAAAGCGGGCGGGCACCCTCGGCCACGCCGCGTGTTTCAGCTTCTATCCCGGCAAGAACCTCGGGGCCTACGGCGACGCGGGGGCCGTGGTCTCGAACGACGCGGAATTCATCGCCAGGGTCCGCCAGATCGCGAACCACGGCGGGGGAACCAACAAGTACGACAACGTGATCGTGGGCACGAACTCGCGTCTCGACACCCTCCAGGCCGCGATCCTGCGCGCCAAGCTGCCCCATCTGCAGCAGTGGACGGACGAACGCCGCGAGCGCGCCGCCCTCTATTCCCGGCTGCTCGAAGGCGTGCCCGGGCTGATCACGCCGAAGGAAGCCTCGGGCGCCCGGTCAGCCTGGCATCTCTACACGGTCCGGACCCCGAAGCGCGACGGCCTGATCGAGGAACTCAAGAAGCACGGCATCTCGACCGCGGTGCACTACCCGAGGCCGATTCACCTCCAGCCCGCCATGAGCCCGGCCGGAGGCAAGGCGGGCGACCTGCCCGTGTCCGAGGGCCTCTCCCACGAAGTGGTCTGTCTCCCCCTCTACCCCGAACTGCCTCTCGAAGAGGTGGAACGCATCGCAGGCATCGTGCGCGCCTTCCTGAAGGCCTGAGACGCCTATGAAGATCGGTCTTGTCGGCTGCGGCTATTGGGGCAGGAACATCGCCCGGAATCTCCATCAGATGGGCCTGCTCGGCGCGGTCTGCGATCCGAGCGCGAAGGTGCTCGAGAGCGTGCCGAAGCTGTATCCGGGTGCTTTGGCCACGAAGTCGCTGGCCGACCTGCTGAAGTCGAAGGAGATCGACGCGATCGCCATCGCTTCGCCCGCGGCCCAGCACGCCGCCATCGCGAAGGCCGCGCTCACCGCGGGCAAGGACGTCTTCGTGGAGAAGCCGCTCGCTCTCGACGTCAAGGAGGCGAAGGCCCTCCTCGACCTCGCGAAGAAGAAGAAGCGGATCCTGATGGTCGGGCACATCCTCCAGTACCATCCCGCGATTCGCCAGCTCAAGAGCCTGGTCGATGCCGGCGATCTCGGCGATATTCAGTACGTGTACTCGAACCGCCTGAACCTCGGGAAGATCCGCCACGAGGAGAACATCCTCTGGAGCTTCGCGCCCCACGACATCTCGGTCATCCTGCTCCTCCTGGGCCGGCTGCCGAAGAGCGTCGCGACCACGGGCGAGAGCTGGCTGCGCAAGGGCGTCGCCGACGTCACCATGACCACCCTCGAGTTCGACAAGGGCGCCCGCGCCCACATCTTCGTGAGCTGGCTGCACCCGTTCAAGGAGCAGAAGCTCGTGGTGGTGGGCAGCAAGCGGATGGCGGTCTTCGACGACGTGGTCAAGGAAGGCAAGCTCCGGCTCTTCGACAAGGGCGTCGACTGGCTGGACGGCCAGCCCGTGATCCGCCAGACCTCGGAGTCCACCCTCTTCTTCCCCGACCTCGAGCCGCTGCGCGAGGAGCTGCTGCACTTCGCCGACTGCATCCGCACCCGCAAGACCCCGCACACGGACGGCCGGAACGGTCTCGACGTGCTGCGCGTCCTCGATGCGGGTCAGCGTTCCCTGGACAGCCGGGGCAAGCCGGTCGTTCTCAAGAAGCGTCTCTAATCACGGGAAACCAGAGTGTCAGAAAAGAACTACTTCGTCCACGAATCGAGCTACATCGACGAGCCCTCCGCCATCGGCGAGGGCACCAAGATCTGGCATTTCTCCCACATCCTCAAGAACGTCAGTGTCGGGAAGAAGTGCAACATCGGTCAGAACGTGGTCATCGGCCCCAACGTGAAGGTGGGCGATAACTGCAAGATCCAGAACAACGTCAGCGTGTACGAGGGCGTCGAGCTGGAAGACAGCGTGTTCTGCGGCCCGTCGATGGTGTTCACCAACGTCTTCAATCCCCGCAGCGAGGTGGTGCGCAAGGACGAGTACCGGAAGACCCTGGTGAAGAAGGGCGCCTCCATCGGCGCCAACGCCACCGTGGTCTGCGGCGCGACCATCGGCGAGTACGCGTTCGTGGGCGCCGGCTCGGTGGTGACCCGAGACGTCCCCGCTTACGCTCTGGTCATGGGGAATCCGGCGCGTCGCACCGCCTGGATGTGCCGCTGCGGCGAGAAGCTGGG
>DAORUA010000086.1:4122-11631 GCA_035432945.1 Vicinamibacteria bacterium
TGGGGAATCCGGCGCGTCGCACCGCCTGGATGTGCCGCTGCGGCGAGAAGCTGGGTAAGGCGAAGTCCGGAGACGTCGCCGCCTGCCCGTCCTGTCACGCCTCCTACCTGGTCGCCGCCGACCACATTATCCCGCAGGCCTGAGGCCTCCGCGGGGGTCAGGGCTTCGCGAGGGGAACCGGCGGTTCCGCGATCTCGAACGAGAGGAGCAGGGTCCGCTGCGCGCCATTGAAGTTGTCGTCGGACGCCACGAGCAGCCGGGTGGCGCCGCCCGGGCCGCGGAAGACGGCGATGGCCTCGAAGTTCTCGGCGATGAGGGGAGCACGAAGTTCGGCCAGCAACTCGCCCTGGAGGACGGCGCCCGGCTTCACCGAATCTCCTCTCACCCGCATGATCCGCGAGCGCACGTCCAGGGGGGCGAGCGCCGACCACAGGCGCTCCAGCACGAGCAGGTCTCCGTTCGGCAGGACGGTAGCATCCGCGGGCTCGAAGCCGGGCGCGCTGCCGGTCCACTCCACGGAGGTCCAGTTCCCGTCCTGACGCAGAAAGGCCGCGAAGTTGGCTCGTTTCGTCTTCATCTGCTCGGTAATGGCGAGAACACGACCATCGGGCCAGTTCGCGAGCGACTCGAGGCCGCCGTTGGACGGGGCATCGAGGAGCGCCTCGGGAGTCTCGATGATCTGCGCTCGCCCCGCGAGTCCGCCCTCGTAGGCCCAGATCCGGTGCCGGCGCTCGAAGCCCACCAGCATCCGTCCGTCCTGCAGGCGGGTGAGCGACTCCGCGTCGCCGAAGACCTTACCGGCGACCGGCCTGCCCTCGGGGTTCACCAGAGGCTCGATCGTCACCGAGTCCGCGCCCGCCAGGCGATCGTCCGCGAACACAACCCGAGCCGCGAGCTTGTCGCCCTGATCGGTCACCGCGATGAAGCGAAGCTCGCCGCCCGCTTCTTCGACCGACAGGCCCGAGAGCCCGCCGAACCCCTCGTCCGTCGACTTCAGCCAGAGCCCCCCGAGGAAGCGAAGGCCGCCCACATGGTCGAGCTTCGGGTCGGCGGTGGAAAGCGGCACGCGCTGCGCGGTCAGGGTAATCTCGCGTCTCGGGCGGACCGCCGGTTGAGCGAAGGCGAGACTGAGAAAGAGAATGCCCGCTGTCCCCCACGCGACCCGTCCCCAGAGCGTCTTCGGGAGAAACCCTTGAACCTTCAACACGACTCCCGAAAGACGGTGACGCTCCTGCGGCATGCGGAAGAGACCCTAGCGGACTCGAGCCCGGCGAGTGAAACCCGCGAGACGGCGAAGGCATCGCGATGAGCGAGACGACCCCGACCAGACCCCTGTCCCGCCTCGCCTGGTTCACCCTGGGCTGGAACGTTCTCGTCATCCTCTGGGGGGCGGTGGTCCGGGCCACCGGCTCGGGGGCGGGCTGCGGGGCGCACTGGCCCACCTGCAACGGAGCGGTGGTCCCCCTGGCGCCGACGGTCGGAACCCTGATCGAGTACTCGCACCGCCTGACCAGCGGGGTCGCCCTGATTCTCGTCGCCTTTGTCCTGTACCAGGTCCGCCGACATCGCGAGCCCGGTCACCTGGCCAGATTCTGGGCCGCCGCCTCCATGGTCCTGATCCTGGCCGAGGCCGCGGTGGGCGCGGGCCTCGTGTTGTTCGAACGCGTGGCCGGCGACACGTCCGTCGCCCGCGGCTACTGGATCTCCGGCCACCTGGTGAACACCTTCCTGCTCCTCGCCGCGCTCGTTCTGACCGCGCGCTTCGTGGACGGTCCGCCCCGTCCCTTCTCTGCCCGGGTCTCGCCGCTTCAGGCCACGTTCCCGTCGGCCAGAAGGGGATGGCCCACGATCCTCGCGGTCCTCGCCCTGGTGGCGACCGGGATGTCGGGAGCGATCGCGGCCCTCGGCGATACCCTGTTCAAGGCCGAGACCCTGCGCGAGGCCATCGCCCAGGACTTCTCGTCCTCCTCTCACATCTTCCTGAGACTGCGCATCCTTCATCCCATGATCGCGCTGATCGGCGGCGCCGCGGTCCTGATGGTCGCCTATCGGACCATGACCACGAATCCCAACCGGCCGAACGCGCGCCAGCTCGGCCTCGTCCTGGCCGCTCTCGTCGTCGCCCAGTGGTTCCTCGGGCTCACCAACCTGGTCCTGCTCGCGCCCACCTGGCTTCAGATCGTCCACCTGCTCGTGGCCGACCTCATCTGGATGAGCCTGATCCTCGTGGCCGCCGACGCCGAGGCCTGAGCCCGACCGGTCTCAGGCGCGCTGCCTCTCGAGGCGCTTGTGCAGGATGGAGGCGGCGACGCCCGCGAACAGGATGGCCAGGACCACGCCGAGCAGGTACAGATTGAAGTGCTGGCCGAGGATCGTCTTGAGCCATGAGTGGGTCATCATCTTGACCCCCACCACCATGAGCACGACCGCGAGCGCCACCTTGAGGTAGCGGAACTCGTCGATCATCCCCGCGAGCGCGAAGTACAGGCTGCGCAGGCCGAGCATGGCGAAGACGTTGCTGGTGAAGACCAGGAACGGGTCGGTGGTGATGGCGAAGATCGCGGGGATGGAGTCGACCGCGAAGATGAGGTCGGTGACCTCGACCATGATCAGGGCGAGCAGTAGCGGGGTGGCGAGAAGAGTTCCGGGGCGGGCGGCATCCACGACCCGGTCCGTCTCCAGGGCCGCGCCCGGCGTCGCCGCCTCGTGGGAGGCGTCAGAACCGGCGCGCACGAAGAAATGCTCGCCGTGGTACTTCTCGGTGACCGGCCAGATCTTCCGGACCAGGCGCACCACGATGTTCCGATTCGGATCGGTTTCATCCGACTTGAGCAGGAGCATCTTGATCCCGGTGAGGATCAGGAAGCCGCCGAAGACGTAGATGATCCAGGTGAATCGCTGGAGGAGCTGGGCGCCGAGGGCGATCATCACGCCGCGCATGAGCAGGGCGCCGAGGATGCCCCAGAAGAGGACGCGATGCTGGTAGATCTGGGGGACCGCGAAGAAGCCGAAGAGCATGGCGATCACGAAGATGTTGTCGACCGCGAGCGACTTCTCCACGAGGTAGCCCGTGATGTACTTGACCAGGGCGTCAGCGCCATCGTTGTAGACGGTTCCCACCCCGGCCAGTTCCACCGGCTCGATGGTCATCTGGTCGGGGGTGAGGCCGAGGCCCATCCAGTGGTTCTCGTAGCCCGCGTAGATGAAGCCGGAGAAGAGAAGGCCGAGGGTAATCCAGAACGCGGACCAGCCCAGGGCCTCCCTGACCGAGACCACGTGGGCCTTTCGGTGGAACACCCCGAGGTCGAGGGCGAGGAGGACGAGAACGAGGGCGATGAAACCGGCATACATCCAGAACATGACGGGAAGGCTACGGGTTCACGGATATATAGACAAATACATCATTGAGATCAAATACATAATTTAATGTTCATGGAGCCGAAGCCGGGGGCACCCGCCGCTTCGTCGCCTGCTCGAAGGCGAAGGCCAGTTCCAGGAGCTTCGGCTCGCTGCAGGCCATGCCGGTGAAGCTGACCCCGAACGGGGCGGGCTTCGGGTTGAACCCGGGCGGGAAGGGGCTCGCGGGCGCGCCTCCGCCTCCGCCGCCGAAGGGAACGTTGGGCACGAAACCGAACGGCACGATCACCGTCGGATAGCCGGGCTTGGCCGCGATGGCCGCGCCCGTGGGTCCGGGGAACAGGAGCGCGTCGAGGTTGTGCTGCTTCATGGCCGCGTCGATGCCCTCGGTCCCGCCGAGGCGCAAGTCCTTCGCGCGGTCGGCCTGATAGCGCGACCGATCCATCTGCACATCCATCTCGTCGGAGATATCGAGCTGGGCCTGTCCGTACTTGATGGCTCCGGCCTTCTGGTGGGTCACGTTCCACTGGCGAAGCTCGGTGAGTGTCTTCACCGGCGCCCCGTCGCCGAGGGTCTTGAGCCACGCGTTGAAGTCGCGCTTCATGCCGTACTTGAGAACCACCGAGCACTCCGCGTCCTTGCCCTTTGCGTTGTCGAGGCCGCCGCAGGTGCCCCAGCTCAGGAAGCTGTTTGCGGCCTCGGTGGCCACGATGCTCGGGAGGTTCGCGGGGTCCACGATGATGGCGCCTTGCTGTTTCAGGATCTCGATCGCCTCGGCCATGACCCTGGCCTGGTCGGGGTTGAGGCCGCCGCGCGGCTCCTTCGCGCCGGGGGTGAGGGCGCGGTCATAGAACGACGCACGCGGGATGCCGATGCGCGCGCCCTTGAGACCCGCGGGATTGAGGAACTTCGTGTAGTCGCGTCCGGGGGGAGGAGTGCAGGCCTTCGTGGCCGGGTCGTTCGGATCCGGGGCGGCGCCTTCGAGAGCGCCCATCATCACCGCGACGTCGCTGACCGTGCGCCCCATCGGCCCCGCGGTGTCCTGATCGGCGGTGATGGGGATGACCCCGTGGCGGCTGATCCGGCCGACCGTGGGCTTGATCGCGGCCAGCATGTTCTGGTTCGCCGGGCTGAGGATGGAACCGGAGGTTTCGGTACCCACGTTGGCCGCCCAGAAGCTCGCGCTGGTTCCGATGCCCGAACTCGAACCGCCGGTGCTCAGCACCGGGCGCCCGTCGAAGTTCGCCTCGCGCGGGTCGCGCCGCGGGTCGTACGGATTCATCCCGTAGCCGGTGAGCGCGTTGTAGTTCGCGGGCATGCCCGAGGCCACCCAGTTCGCGAGTTCGGTGAGGCCTGTCTTGGCGATGATGATCGCGCCCGCGTCGCGCAGGTTCTTCGTGATCGTGGCCTCGTAAGGCGGGGTGAACCCGGCGAACGCGAGGGCGCCTCCGGTGGTGGGCATCCGGGTGGTGTGGATGTTGTCCTTCAAGGCCACCGGGATTCCGTGCAGGGGCCCGAGGATCCTTCCCGCCGCCCGTTCGCGGTCGCGCTCATCCGCCTCCTTGAGCGCGTCCCGGTTGACGGTGATAGCCGCGTTCAGCTGGTCTTCGTACATGGCGATGCGCGTCAGGTACTGAAGGACGATCTCCCGCGAGGTGGTGCGCTTCTGTTCGAGGGCGAGGCGCATCTCCGGGATGGTGGCCTCCACCACCGAGAACGGTTTCGGGGGAGGAGCCGGCGCGGCCTTCGCGGGCTTCTGGGCGGCGGCGCCCGAAGCGGCGGCAGCGATGAGGAGGGCGGCGAGCATGGGGGATCGCGTGATCATGCGAGCGATTGTAGGCCGGTTCGAGGTGGCGGCCCCCCCGGGCGGACCGCTTCGAAAGACGTGGGCTATCGTCTCTTCGAAGACCCCGTGACCTCGCCTTCTTCCCACGACACGAAGACGCTCCATGGCCTGATCGGCGGGCTCGCCCGGGCCGAGCCGGAGCGCCTGGCACTCAGCGAGGGTGAGAAGACGATGACCTTCTTCGAGGTCTGGGCGGAGGCGGGGGGCATCGCGGGGGCGCTCGAGGCCAGGGGCGTGAAGACCGGCGACGTGGTGGCGGTGGCCATGCCCCGCTCGGCCCGCCTGGTGATCGCCTGCCTCGCGGTGATGCGGGCGGGAGGTATCGTCCTGGCCCTCGACCTGCGTCATCCCGCGGTCCGCAACCGCAGGCTCATGGATGCAGCCGGCGTCTCCTGCTCGGTGATCGACGGTTCGACCGCCCCCGAGTGCGCGGGCCACACCGCGGTCATCGACGCGCGGGAGGCGGGGAACGCGCCTTCCCCCGCCGCGGAGGCCGAAGTCCGCGGCGCGGATTCCGGCTTCGTGGTCTTCACCTCGGGCTCCAGCGGCGAACCCAAGGGGGTTCTGATCTCGCACGCCGCGATGGTGGAGAGGTCCCGGATCGAACACGGCCTGTTCGGGTTCACTCCGCGCGACCTCTACCTCCTTCGCACGAGCCCCATGCTGATCGGCCTCCCGGTGGCGCTCGAGATCTTCGCATCCGGCGTGCCCTTGAGGATCGCTCCCGAGCCCATGGGCGACGACGCCTCGGCCCTGGCCGATCTGATCCAGGCCTCTCGCGTCACGTTCGCGGGCTTCCCGCCGCGCCTGATCGAATCGCTCCTCGCCCTGCCCGAGGCGCCCGCGAAGCTCGCCTCGCTCCGGGTCCTGCGCAGTTCGGGTGAGGCGCTCCGGCCCCGCCTCGCCGCGTCGATCCGCGACGCGCTCCCGTCCTGTCGCGTGGTGGATGGCTACGGAACCAGCGAGACGGCCGGGATCGTCCTCCTGGCCGACGTGCCCCAATCCGTCGACCCCGGGGCGCCCTCCCTGCCTGGCCGGCCGCTGCCCGGGGTTGCCATCCGGCTGGTCGGCGAGGATTCCGGCTCCACGGACGACGGCGAGATCTGGGTGAGTTCACCGATGCTCGCGAGCGGCTATCTCGCGGGCGGAGGCGCAGACGGCAGCCGGTTCATGGTCGAGCCGGAATCTCCGGGATCGCCTCGGGCGCGGTGGTATCGAACCGGGGACCGGGGGCGGCGCCTGGCGGACGGCCGCTTCGTCGTCCTCGGACGTCTCGACGTGCAGCTCAACGTCGACGGCGTTCGCCTCGATCCGGTGGAAGTCGAAAACGCGCTGCGCGGGCACGCCTCGGTTCGCGATGCCGCGGTCTGGATGCACCCTGACGCCTCGGGGCGCTCCCGGCTCATCGCGTACGTGGTCGACCAGTCCGCCCCCGCCGCCCCCGCGGAACTGCGGAGCTTCCTCGCCGGGTCGCTTCCCCCGGCGCTCATCCCCGCGCGCTTCATCCATCTCCATTCCCTGCCCCTCACCTCGTCGGGGAAGGTGGATCGCGCCCGTCTACCCACGCCCGACTTTGCGGATGGAGGGTCTTCGGGGATGCCCCGGAATGACGCGGAGGCGAAGGTCCTGGCCCTCTTCCGCGAGGTCCTGGACGCGCCCGGCCTCGGCACGGACGACGACTTCTTCGAATGGGGCGGCGACTCGCTGAAGGCCTTTGCCCTGATGACGCGCATCTCCGACCTCCTGGGAGTGAGACTGCCGGCGGCGGCCCTCCTCGACGCGCCTACCGCGGCCGGTCTCGCGAAGGAGATCGCGAGGGGAGATCCAGGGCAGGTGAGCGCGGTCTGGCTGCGGAGGGCCGGCGACCTCGCGCCGCTCGCCTGTCTCCCCGGCCTTGCCGGCGACCCGCTCTGGTTCCATCCATTGCTCGAGGCCCTCGACCGGCGACAGCCGATCCTCGGCCTCTCGTTCGTCGGGCTCAAACCCCCGATCTCCATCCCCGCCGCGGCGTCACGCGCGGTCGACGCCCTGCGCGGCGAGCAGCCGCGCGGGCCCTATTTCCTCCTCGGCCATTCGGTCGGAGGCGTGCTCGCCTTCGAGATGGCGCGCGAGTTGCTGCGGCAGGGCGAGACCGTGGGCCTCCTGGGCATGATCGACAGCTACGTCCCCGGCTCGCGCCGGATCCTCCCGATGACCGGCGCCGCCCGCGTGGCCAAGCGCCTGAGGCGGTTCAGGAACCGGATGATCGGGAGCGCGCGGGAACGCCTGAAGGAATCGCTGTCGCGATTCGGTCTCGGGACAGGGGA
>DAORUA010000087.1:0-1658 GCA_035432945.1 Vicinamibacteria bacterium
ACGTCGTGCTGGGGGCAAGTCCGGTTGAGGTTGAAGCGGCGCTTGACGGCTCTCGCGACCTCGAAGTGCGGCTCGAGACCACGGCCTCCACGAATCCCCGGCCGATACGGCTTTCCGGGCTCCGCGTGGATCGCGAGATCACTGCGGGTTCGATCGGGCTGTCGTTGCTTCCCCTCCTCCTCGGGGTTCTGGCCTTCGCCGCCCTCTCGAGACTGGAGCCGGGTCGCGGCCTCGCCCCAGTGTCTCTCTTCGCGGTGGTTGCTTCGGCGTTGTTCGTCCTCGCCGCGTGCGACCCCGCGCGAGCCATGAGCTTCGCCCCCGAGGTCACTCGGGCGGTTCCCGTGGTCCTGGCCCTGGGCTTCGCCCTCATGGGGTTGCGCGGCGGGCCTCTTTCCGTCGCCCTCGCCCTGACCGGTGTGACCCTCAGCCTTCACATCCTCACCGTTCACGGAGGCTTCGTCTACGACGATCGTCTCTGGGCGAGGCCCTGGACCCTCCCCGAAATCGCCTCTACCTTCGCCGGCTCGGAGGACCCGCGCGGGATCTCCGGCGAACAGTATCGACCCATACCGAGCATCACCCATGCTTTGGACCATGCGCTGTTCGGACCGAGCTCTTTCGCCTTCCACGGGACGAACATGGCGCTGCACGCCCTGTCGGCCTTCCTCCTGTTCGTCCTCCTGATCCGCCTGCCTGTGCCCCGCGCACCCGCCTTCCTGGGCGCCCTGGCCCTGGCCGCGCATCCCCTGGCCGCCTCCAGCATCGGGTGGATCAGCGAGCGGACGGATACGCTCGCCGACATCTTCATGCTGGCCACCCTGATCGTGTTCCTCGGGCCGAGGGGCGCACGGCCCATCCGGGTTCTCGGAGTCGCCCTCCTCGCGCTGTGGAGCAAGGAAACCGCGGTGATGCTGCCCGTCCTCGCGCTCCTGTTCGCGCTGGTCGGCCTCGGCGCGGAGGAACGAAGGGCGCGGATCGCCACACTGCGCGCGCTCTTCGGGCTGGTGGTCCTTTATGTAGCGGTCTGGGTTTCGCTCTTTCCCCAGAAGGCGGTCGGACGCCTGCAGGCGACGGCGGCGACCCTCCAGTCGGACCAGAGCGGCTGGACGGCGCTGTTCGGAAGCCTCTTCAGCCAGTTGTTCCATCCGGTGGGTTTCGAGACCTGGCGAGCGACGAGGGACTCCCTGCCCGCGGCCGCGTGGGTCGGCCTCGCGGTGCTCATCGGCGCTGTCTCTCTTGGCGTCTCCTTCCTCGATTCCGCGCGCTCGCGGGCGTGGCGGCTCCTCGCCCTCGGCCTCGCCTTCTCGGCCCTCGTGGTTCTGCCCTTCCGCGGCCATGACGCCGTCGATGTCTATCGCCTGGGGCATACGCCCACCATCGGCTTCGCCATCACGGTTGCCGGATTCGCGTCGCTGATCGCGGGGGAATCCCGGTGGCGCGCGGCCTTGCTCGGCGCCCTGCTCCTCCTCCGCCTGGGGCCGGTGGCCCGCGAGACCTCGGCCGCGTGGGGTTATCCCGGCTTCCAGTTTCGGATGGCTCTGCGCTTCAACCTGGAGAACCCGACGTTCCTCGGCGGACTGACGCCTGAGATGAAACGGGATCTGGAACGCGAACGCCGGTTCGAGCAAGTCTTCTGCGCCGGCCGACGTGGTGAACGT
>DAORUA010000087.1:1668-11427 GCA_035432945.1 Vicinamibacteria bacterium
TGGCCGTGGCTCCGCCGGTTCGAGGCTCATCGCGACGACCCGCTCGAAACGCCTTTCGAGCCCTGACCCCCGCTATCCTTCCCCGAAACCTCCGGCCGAATCGCCGGGCGGTTCTTCAAAAGCACGAGGCCCAGACCATGAAGTTCGCCGCCGCACTCTCTCTCGCACTCCTTCTTTCCGCCGCGAGCCTTTCGCCGGCCACGGCGGCGCCCGCGGTCCCCATGCCGCCGAAGCTACCCACCCTGCGGGAGCAGGACGCGATTCGCCAGGAGTGGCTGAAGCTGCGCCTCGAACGTTTCCTCCCCACCCTCATGCGGCGCCACGGCGTGTCGATGTGGCTTGTCATCAATCGCGAGTACAACGAGGACCCCGTCTTCAGGTCGCTGATCTCCCCTTCGGTCATGTTCGCGCGGCGGCGGACGATCCTGGTCTTCTTCGACCGGGGCGGAGACAAGGGGGTCGAGCGCCTGGCTCTCGGTGGCGGGAACAACGGCGGCCTCTACGAGATGTACCGCGACCCTGACAACGCGGGCCGGGAGATCATGGGGGACTCGCAGTGGCAGACCCTGCGCAAGGTGGTCGAGCAACGCCAGCCGAGCACCATCGCCATCGACGTATCGCACACCCACGCCTTCTCCGACGGGCTCTCCGCGGGGGAGCGCGAGCAGCTCGAGTCGGCCCTCGGGCCCTGGACCTCGAAACTGGTGCGGGCCGAAAATCTGCCTCTCGAATACATCTCGCTCCGACTGCCCGAGATGGAGCCCTATTACGTGGCCATGATGAAGACCGTTCACGCCCTCATCGCCCGCGCCTTCTCGAATGAGGTGATCACACCCGGCAAGACCACCTCGAAGGACGTCGAGTGGTGGCTGCGGCAGAGCGTCAACGACCTCGGCCTCGGCGAATGGTTCCCCCCGACGGTTTCGGTGCAGCGACCCGAGCGCAAGGCCACGGAGTTCGCGGCGACCACCCGTCCGACCGCCGAGATCATCCAGCGCGGCGATCATCTCCATGTCGATTTCGGCATCTACGCCATGGGCCTCGCCACCGACACGCAGCATGTGGGTTATGTCTTGAAGGAGGGCGAGGCCGACGCTCCTGCGGGTCTCCAGAAGGCGCTCTCCAATTCGAATCGGATGCAGGACATCGCCTTCGAGGAGATGCGCCCCGGCCGCTCGGGCAACGAGGTGCTGGCCTCGATGCTGGCTCAGATGAAGAAGGAAGGCATCGAAGGGTCCATGTACTCGCACCCCATCAACGACTACGGCCACGGGGCGGGGCCTCTGATCGGTCTGTGGGATCGCCAGGAGGGCGTCCCGGGACGAGGCGACGTGACTCTTCTTCCGAGCACCTGGTTCTCCATCGAGCTTCAGGCCTCGACCCCCGTCGCCGAATGGGGCGGTCAGAAGGTGCGTTCGGCGCAGGAGGAAGACGCCATCCTGGGCCCCGAGGGCAAGATGCGCTGGGTGCTGAGCCGTCAGACGAAGTACCACCTCGTCAAGTAGGGCGGGCCGCGCGGATCGATGGACGAAGCCGAACCGCAGAGTGCCCGGGCCATACGAGGGTTCGTAGCGCCGCAAACCCTGCTGAACGAAGTCCAGAACACGGCGCCCTGGCTGCCCCAGGCGGAGCCCTCGCCCGCCGACGACATCCTGGACCTCGCCCGCGGTCCCCTCGGATTTCTTGCGATCCTGGCCGCTTGCCGGCGGGAGGGCGCGGCCCGGCAGGCGATCGCCGGCGATCGAACCCTCGACTATTTCGGCTTGTGCCTCGCCTGCCATCACGCGACGGTCGCCACCTTCGTCCCCACCGACGTCGATACCAAGATCCGCGGCCTGCTGTGGCGCCTGATCAAGGACCCCGCCCTGCTCGATGCGATGATCGAGCTGACCGAGGCGTTCTGTTCATGGGACGTGGCCTCGGTCTCGCGGCGCACGGTATGTGTCCCTCACCTTGGACTGTTCGCCGGTCATCACGGCGAGCGTCTTTCCGTCCTGGTCGCGGCCCTCGGTCGCGCGATCCATCTCGGTCGGGCGGACCTGGCCGAGCGAATGCGCGACCAGATCGCGGCCGAACTCATGCGCGAGTCGCAAGGGCTGACCGCACTGCTGGACGGGCGCGATGAACTGGACGTGCTGCGGATGGCCGCGGTGATGACCCACAACGCGGGGGACATCGACCAGTCGATCTCGTTCTGGCCGCAATCTCCCGCTCACACCGCGGCCGCAGGGGAGATAAGAAGGCTCGCCCACGAGAACGTCCGCCCCTGGAACGGGAGCTTCGCCCTGGCCGCCCGGATCTACAGGGTCACGCTGGCGCCCGAGGGCCATCGCAACTATCCGCTTCGACCGATCCGTTCGCTGCGCCAGTCGTACGACTTCCTCATCGAGACCGCGCCCTTCCTCGATGATTGGGGCGAGAGGATGGCCCGGGATCCCCGGCTCGAGGACTCGGACCGCAGCGAGATCCTCGAGGCCCTCATCGTGGGTTGCCGCAAGATCCAAGGCCAGCGCGGATACCAACGGGCGGCGGCGGGGATGGTTCAAGGACTCGGAAACCGCGTCGAGGCGGTGGTGTCGGGAATGCCCGCGCGGGCACGGAGCGAATTCAAGGACGCCGGGCTCCGCAAGGCCATGGCCGTGCCCCGGGTGTCCTTCGAGTCGTCGATGAAGTCGATGCTGCGAAAGGTCCTGCGGGACTGACCTGGTTAGCGTGACCGGGGCCGGTGTGATATATATTAATGAGTTGTTATTCATTAATCGCCGCTCGATCGACGAGGCAAGAATCCTGTGACCGAAACGAACTCCCAAGCGAAGGCCGCCGGCAAGAACGTGAGCGAGCTCGAAGCCCGCCAGGTCGCGGAAGCCGCCCGCGAGACGCAGTGGAAGCATCCGAGCTTCGTGAAGGAACTCTTCCTCGGCAACTTCCGCCTCGACCTCATCCATCCCTATCCCCTCAAAGGCGACGAACGCCCCGAGTTCCGCGAGTTCTACGAGAAGTTCAAGGCCTTCCTCAAGAAGGAGGTCGATCCCGCGGAAATCGACCGCACCGGCGAGTACCCCGAGCACGTGCTCGACGGCCTGCGGAAACTGGGCGCTTTCGGCATGAAGATACCGAAGGAATACGGCGGCCTCGGCTTCACCAACGTCGAATACAACCGTGTGATGAAGCTGCTCGGGACCTACTGCGGCAACGTGGGTGCGCTGCTCTCGGCCCACCAGTCGATCGGCGTGCCTCAGCCGGTGAAGAACTTCGGCACCCCCGAGCAGAAGAAGAAGTATCTCCCCCGCTGCGCCAGGGGCGAGATCTCGGCCTTCGCCCTCACCGAGTTGGGCGTGGGCTCCGATCCAGCGCGGGTCACCACCACCGCGGAGAAGACCGAGGACGGTTCGGCCTACATCCTCAACGGCACCAAGCTCTGGACCACGAACGGGACGCTGGCCAAGCTCCTGGTGGTGATGGCGAGCGATCCGAAGACCCACAAGATCTCCGCGTTCATCGTGGAGACGGAGTGGAAGGGCGTGGTCATCCAGCACCGCTGCCGATTCATGGGCCTCAAGGCCCTTTCGAACGCGGTCATCAATTTCGACAACGTCCGGGTTCCTGTCGAGAACCTGGTGGGCGGCGAGGGGCGCGGGCTCAAGATCGCTCTCACCACCCTCAACGACGGCCGGCTCTCGATTCCCAACATCGCCGCGGGCACGGTCAAGGCCGCGCTCGAGACTGTCCGCAACTGGGCGAGCGTCCGCGTGCAGTGGGGCCGGCCGGTCGGCCGGCACGAAGCGGTCGGACACAAGATCGCCGACATGGCCGCGACCGGCTTCGCCATGGAAGCCCTGGTCGAACTCGCCACCCAGATGTCGGATCGCGGCGGAGCCGACATCAGGCTCGAGGCCGCAGCGGCCAAGGAATGGAACAGCGTCCGGGGCTGGGAGATCGTCGACGACCTCATGCAGATCCGCGGCGGACGGGGCTATGAGACCGAGAATTCTCTCGAATCACGCGGCGAGATCCCGATTCCCGTGGAACGGCTGATGCGCGACTTCCGGATCAACCGGATCTTCGAGGGCTCGAGCGAGATCATGCACCTCTTCATGGCCCGAGAGGCCGTGGACACGCATCTCAGCGTGGCCGGAGCCCTGGTGAATCCGAAGTCGACCACCGGCGAGAAATTCGCAGCTCTCCCGAAGATCGCGGCCTTCTACTCGTGGTGGTACCCGACCCGGTTCTTCGGCTGGGGCCACTGGCCGCGTTTCTCCGAGTTCGGCTCGCTCGCGAAGCACGTGCAGTTCGTGGACCGCCGCTCCCGCAAGCTGTCGCGGTCGAGCTTCCACGGTATGGCGCTGTATCAGGCGGGCCTGCAGAACAAGCAGGCGTTCCTCTTCCGGCTCGTCGACATCGTGAACGATCTCTTCGCGATCTCCGCCGCGTGCGTCCGCGCCCAGGCCCTGGTCGCGGCCGGGAAGCCGGAGGCCCGCGAAGCCGTCGAACTCGCGGACCTCTTCTCGCGCGGCGCCAGCCGTCGGGTCGATGCGGCCTTCAAGGCGCTCTGGAACAACGATGATGCGCGCAAGTACGGCGTCGCGAAACACGTCCTCGACGGCCGGCATGTGTGGATGGAAGACGGGCTCATGGGCCTGTCCGAGGCGGGCGCGCACAAGAAGGAGGAGCCGGGCTCGCAGCCGCGCGCCGTCGCCTAGGCGCCGGGTCCGCCTCAAACCCCCTCCAAATCAAGGTATCTTCCCCCGCGATGCGAAGAATCCTGGTCACCGGCGCTCTCGGACAGATCGGGTCCGAGTTGGTCGTCGCCCTGAGACAGCGCTACGGAACGGAAGCGGTGATCGCTTCCGATATCCGGCTGCCCCCGCTCGAAACCCTGCGGCCCGGCGAGCGATTCGAGTTCCTCGACTCCACCAACGCGCGGCAGATCCAGGACATCGTCCGCAACGGTGAGGTCGGGACGGTCTATCACCTCGCCGCTCTGCTCTCCGCCACCTCGGAGGAGAAACCCCACGTGGCCTGGGAACTCAACATGGGCGGGCTCTACAAGGTTCTCGAAGTGGCGCGGCAACACGACTGCAAGGTGTTCTTCCCGAGTTCGATCGGCGCCTTCGGCCCGGGCACGCCCAAGGACAACACACCCCAGGACACCATTCAGCGCCCCACCACGATGTATGGGGTGACGAAGGTCGCGGGGGAACTGCTGTGCGACTACTACTACAAGCGGTTCGGCGTGGATACGCGCGGCCTGAGATTCCCCGGCCTCATCTCCTACGCGGCGCCTCCGGGCGGGGGCACCACCGACTACGCGGTCGCCATCTTCTACGACGCCATCCGTTACGGCCGGTACACGTGCTTCCTGAAACCGGACACCCGGCTCGACATGATGTACATGCCCGACGCCATCGCCGCTCTCATCGCACTGATGGAAGCGGATCCCGCGAAGCTCATCCACCGCAACTCGTTCAACGTGACCGCGATGAACTTCACGCCGGAGGAACTGGCGACCGCGATTCGAAAACACATCCCCGCCTTCGAGATCCGCTACGAGATCGATCCCGTGCGACAGGGCATCGCGGATTCCTGGCCCAACTCGCTCGATTGCTCGGCGGCCAGTGCCGAGTGGGGTTTTGCGCCCCGGTTCAGCCTCGGAGACATGGTCGAGGACATGCTCACCAAGCTCCGGGCCCGGATCAGCTAGCCGGCCCGGCCGGGAACTCAAACACCCGCTGATAGGCCGCGGTCTCCGCCGTCTCGGCAAAAGGCTTCCCGGAGCGTTCAAGCCAGGCGTGCGCTTCGACGGTCCGCGGCCCTTCCATCCGCACGCCGAACACGATCACGGTATCGACGCCTTCCCGCCGCAGGAAACGATGCAGCACCACGGCACGCCGCCAGCACTGCGGATGGATGAAGGGAATCCCCGCGGTCAGAAGGGTGTCGAGCGCGTTCACGATGGCGTCGGTCTTTCGCGGATCCGCAGCAGGGGAGCTCAGCCTTGGAGAGAGATGGCCGAACGCCCTCGGCAGGGGCAGAAGGCGGGCCAGGACGCTGACCGCAACGTAAGCGGCGGCCATGCGCGACATGAGCCAGACCCGTCCGGGATCGCGAAGGACGGCGCCCGCCATGCGCGCCGGGAGCCTCGGTGGCGGCGCCTTCCACGCGGCGCCTGGAACTTCGCGGAGACGCTCGAGGCGATTCATCGTGGACTGGGCATATTCTCCTCCATGCCATGCCATTCAATCGCCTCTCCCAAGCCCTGAACACGGAAATCGCCGCCATCGACGCCCGCGGTTCCAGCAAACGTCATGAACTGGTGGTCGTGGACGTGGTGCCTCCGCAGGGCGGCCACGGACCGCGGTACCTCCTGCAGGGAGAGGGCCAGCGGCCCTTCCTCAAGATGAACTCGAACAACTATCTCGGCATGGGGCTGCGGCGGCAGGTGGTCCAGGCCGAGGAGGCGGCGGTCGGGCGCTTCGGCTGCGGGCCGGGGGCTGTGCGTTTCATCAGCGGCACCTACGAGCCTCATGTGGCCCTCGAAGCCCGGCTCGCGGCCTTCCACGCGCGCGAGGCCGCCATGGTCTTCTCGTCGGCCTACGCGACCATCGTCTCCACCATCGTTCCCCTGATCACGGCGGAGACGGCCCTCATCTCGGACGAGCTCAACCACAACTGCATCATCAACGCGATGCGGCTGGCCCGTCCGAAGGAGAAATTCGTCTACAAGCACAACCAGGTCGCGGACCTCGAGGCTTCTCTCGAGAAAGCCGCCGCCCTGGGGGCGAAGCGGGCCGTGGTGGTGACGGACGGCATCTTCAGCATGCGCGGCGATTCCGCCCCCCTGGTCGAAATCCAGGCCGCGGTCCGCAAGTTCGACGGGAGATTTCCCGAGAACGCCGTCCTCGTGGTCGACGACTCCCATGGCGTCGGGGCCTTTGGCGGCTCCGGCCGCGGCACCGAGGAGTTCACCGGCTGTGACCCGGTCGACATCCTCGTGGGCACGCTCGGCAAGGCCTTCGGCGTGAACGGCGGGTACGTCACCGGATCCAGGATCCTCGTGGACTTTCTGCGGGAGACCTCGATGATGTACATCTACTCGAACCCGATCACTCCCGCCGAGGCCGCGGCCGCGAAAGCGGCCATCGACGTCCTCGATTCGCCGGAGGGCCTCGACCTTCTGAAGCACCTTCGCGCCATGACCGCGAAGTTCGAGAAGGGTCTTTTGGACCTCGGATTCGAAACCATCCGCGGAGAGCACCCGGTGACGCCCCTCGTGGTGCGCGACACGCCCAGGACGCAGGCCCTGGTCAGGCACCTCTTCACTCACGGCATTCTCGCGACCGGACTCTCCTATCCCGTGGTCCCCAAGGGAGACGAGGAGATCCGGTTCCAGGTCTCGGCGGATCACACCGCGAAGGACATCGAAACCGTGCTCGCAGCCCTCACGACCTTCAGCGGCTGAGCGGGCCCGCCCGCCGGTCAAGGCCGCGGGTAGGATGTCGCGATGATGCCCGCCCGATCCCGACTCGTCCTCGCCTTCAGCCTCGTCTCCCTCACCGGATCCGGAGACGCGCTCGCCCAGGCCCCGCGGCCGGCCCGAAAGACCGCGACCGCGACGCGACCTCCGGCGGATCGCACCCCCCCCGCCCGGTTCGCCGATCCGGATCGGGCCACGAAGCTCGGCCGCGCCTTTCCCGAGATCGACAAGGCGTTTCTGAATTTCGCGCAGACCTCCAGGGTTCCGGGTGTCGCCTGGGGCGTCATCATCGACGGGGCGCTGGTGCACGCGGGCGCCACGGGAGTGAGAGACACCGCGTCGAACGTGAAGGCCATGCCGGACAGCGTGTTCCGCATCGCCTCCATGACCAAGAACATCACGGCCATGGCGATCATGAAGCTGCGCGACCAGGGCAGGCTCTCCCTCGATGCGCCGGCCGCCCGCTACGTTCCCGAGCTCCAGGGCCTTCAGTATCCGACCACCGACTCTCCGCTCATCACCGTGCGGCATCTTCTCTCGCACTCGGAGGGGTTCCCCGAGGACAACCCGTGGGGCGATCGGCAGCTGGCCGAGACGGACGCGACCTTGTCCCGGTGGATGCGCGCCGGATTCCCCTTCTCGCAGCCGCCGGGAATGGGCTACGAGTACTCGAACACGGGCTTCGCCATCCTCGGCCAGGTGATCGCCCGGGTCTCGGGCATGCGCGCGCGCGACTACATCGATCGCGAAATCCTCAAACCCCTTGCCATGACCTCCACGAAGTGGGAGGCAAGGGCGGTGCCCGGCGATCGGATCGCTCGCGGCTATGGGCGCATCGTCAACGAGTGGGTGGCCGAAACGCCGCTCCCCGACGGATCCTACGGCGTGATGGGCGGGCTGTATTCCTCCGTCCCCGATCTCGCGAAGCTGGTGTCGCTCTATCTCTCCGCGTATCCGCCCCGCGATGGCGACGACACCGGCCCGATCAAGCGCTCGTCCCTCCGCGAGATGCAGATGCCCTACTCGCCCTACCGGTCCACCGCGCTGCGCGCGACCGTGAACTCTCCGCTGTACCTCTCGTCGGGCGGCTACGCCTTCGGCCTGGCCTCGGCGCAGACCTGCCGGTTCGCGCACTCCGTCTCTCACGGGGGCGGTCTACCCGGCTACGGCTCGCAGATGCGCTGGCTTCCCGAGTACGGCGTCGGCATCGTGGCGCTCGCGAACGGCACCTATGCCGGACCGGGCCGCGCGGTGAATGAATCCCTCGAGGCTCTGGCCCGAACCGGAGCGCTGAATCCCCGGGTGCCTCAACCGGGCGCCGAGCTGCTGAAGGCCAAGGCGGCGGTGGACGGCCTGATCGGCGAGTGGAGCGACGCGGGCCTGCAGAAGGTCGCGGCCATGAACCTCCTCCTCGATCGCTCTTTGGACCGGCGGCGGAAGGAGTTCGAGACCCTTCGCGAGAAGCACGGCGCTTGTCGCGCGGAGTCGCCCATCGAGGCGGAGAACGCGCTCAGGGGCAAGTGGTCGCTCGCCTGCGAGCGGGGACAGATCAGGGTGAACATCACGCTCGCCCCGACCCTTCCACCCACCATCCAGCACCTTGAGGCGTCGTCGGTGCTTCCGCCCGGCCCCGGTTTCACCAGGGTCGCGGGCCTGGTCCTTCGTTCGATCAATCAGGGCGAGCGGCTGAGCGAGTCGGTCGTTTCCCTCAGCGCCCCGCCCGACGTGGCGGGCCAGATCGAAGCCTCTCGGGTGTACGGGACCTGCACGCAGGGCGAACACACCAGCGGCGGCGGGGAGAGCGGCACCCTGCGCCTCAAGTGCGAGCGGGGGAATCTGGACGTGCGCCTGACCGTGGACGGAGCCGGACTGCTGACCGGGCTTCGCATCTCCCCCGCGGCCGGCGAGGTCTGCGTTCCCTAGGTCGAGTCCCCGGATGGCGCGTGTCCCGCGGTGGCGAGAGCGCGGCCGCCGTCGACATCAACCCGCGAAAGCAGGAACGCTCCCGCCAGGAAGAACACTCCCAGGCCGAGCAGTCCCGCGCGGCTCGATCCCGTCACCGTGACCGCGACCCAGAAGAGCGCCGGTCCCATGATCCCCGCGAAGCGGTCGCCCACGCCGTAGAAGCCGAAGAACTCCGATGACTTCTCCTTTGGAACGAGACTGGCGAAGAGGGATCGCGAGAGTGCTTGCGCCCCTCCCTGAGACGTGCCGATCAGGAAAGCCAGCAGGAAGAACTGCCAGGTTTCGGTCATCACGAATCCCAGGCCGCAAATGCCGAGATA
>DAORUA010000088.1:0-8695 GCA_035432945.1 Vicinamibacteria bacterium
GAGTCTCGGCCTTCGGGGCGACGAATCGATCACCATCGGGGGCCTCGACGAGGAGAGCCTCACCCCGCGCCAGACCCTCACCGTCACCGCGACGCGCGCGGACGGAACGAGCTTCTCGTTTCAAGCCACCTGCCGCCTCGACACCGCGGTGGAGATCAACTACTACAAGAACGGCGGCATCCTCCAGACCGTTCTCAGAAAGATGCTGAGCTAGAGCGCCTCGTACTCCCGGGACCGGAGCCACACCTGAACCTCGCCCAGCACCATTCCCAGGCCCGGCGCCACGAAGAGCACATCCTGCATCCGGTCGTGAGCGTAGTCCTGCTCGATCACCTCCTCGAGCTTGAACGGCCGCCGATCCACCGCGTCCGAGAAAGCATGCGGCAGCTCGCCGAATGACGAGAGCAGCCCCGCGCCGTAAGCGCGAAGACCGCTCCTTTCCTCGACCAGACCGAACTCGAGCGTGAACCAGTAGAGCCTGAGCAAAGCCTGGAGCTGCCGGGCCGACGCGCGCGCGGCGGCGTGGCCGATGACTTCGTTCAGCCGGGCCGCCTCGGGATCCGTGAGCATGGGCGCGTGGCCCACCGCCTCGTGCACGAGATCCGGCTCGGGGGTGTAGTCGGGCCGCGAGCCGTGACGCAGGTAGACCGTGCAGGGCTGACGGCGTTCGCCGAGGTGGCTCAAAAAGACCCGCGCATCGAGAAGGCCGTCGGTGAGGACGAGGCCGAAGCCGGTCTGCTCCTTCAGGCGCTGAGCCAGCGACCCGGGCACGGGCGGACGCGAGGGGGACATTCCGAGCCGCCGGAATCCCTGCAGATACGCGGAGGCGGCATGGATCTCGTGGAGGTTCGACAGCCGGTCCAGGACCGCGCGCCACACCTCGGTCTCCTCTTCGGTGTATCTCACCTCGGGAAGCGTGGCCCCGAGCTCGTCGACGGACGCGACGAGGCTCGAGAGGGCGGACCGGCGCGCGATGTAGATCGGATCGCCTTCTCCGGGGTGTCCCGGGGGAAGCGTCACGACCGCGGTTTCGACCAGTGTGCTGTTCATGGTTCCTTTCCTTGCTTTCTGAAACAAAAGAAAAGGCCCGCTCTCTTGAAGAGCGGGCCCGTGGGTGCGGACCGGAGCGGAAACGTTGCTCTAGGCCACCCGGGTCCCTCCCGGGCGGTAATAACGGCGCGCGATGATGGCGGTGAGAGTCACAACGGGCGGGACCATATCAGAAGAAGTTCCTTTCCGGGGCCATGCGGCTATTCTGAGGCGGCCGCCCGCGGTCACGACGCCCTCAAACCAAAGCAAAGCGAGAACCAGATGCCCATTTCCATCACCTTCCTCGGGGCCGCGCGCACGGTCACCGGGTCCGCCTATCTCGTCGACTCCGGCCGGTCGCAGGTCATGGTCGACTTCGGAATGTTCCAGGGACGCAAGGAAATCCGTCAGCGCAACTGGGTGGATCCCGAGTTCCCCGCCCCCCACATGGAGGCGGTGGTTCTCACCCACACTCACCTCGACCACATCGGCCGCATCCCGAGGCTCACGAAGAACGGCTTCAAGGGACCCATCTTCTGCACCCCGCCCACGGTGGAACTCGCCGAGGTGCTGCTGAAGGACGCGGCCCACCTGCAGATGGAGGACGCGGAGTACCTGAACCGCAAGGGCCTCACCAGCCACAAGCCGGCGCTGCCTCTCTTCGACGACAAGGACGTGGAACGGGCCCTGAAACTCTTCGTGCCCGTTCCCCTGGGCAAGACCCATATCGCCGCTCCGGGAATCTCCTTCATGTTCCGGGAGGCCGGACATCTGCTCGGCGCCAGCTCCATCGAGATGACGGTGGAGGACGCCCAGGGAAGCTCGCGCCGGATCCTCTTCTCGGGAGACCTCGGGCGATACAACGCGGTGCTCGCGAAGGACCCGGAACCGTGTCCCGACGCGGACTACGTGCTGATCGAGAGCACGTATGGAAACCGGCAGCATCCGGTCACCTCCGTCCAGGAGCAACTCCAGACCGTCATCGCGCGCACCTTCGCGCGGAACGGCGTCCTGCTCATCCCCGCCTTCGCGGTGGGCCGGGCCCAGCAGATGATCTGGCTCATGGACCGGATCGTCCACGAGCAGAAGCTGCGCCCGTTCCCCATCTACATCGATTCACCCATGGCGGTGGACGCGACCCGCATCTACGCGCGGCACGGCGAGGCGCTCAAGGACGCGCTGACCCTGGTGGGAGGACAGAGCGTCCTGAACAGCAAGTGGGTGCGCCTGGCCCGCAGCCGCGAGGAATCGGAGGCGCTCAACAAGGTGAAGAGCCCGGCCGTCATCATCTCGTCCTCGGGAATGCTGTCGGGCGGCCGCATCCTGCACCACTGTCGGGTTCGACTGCCTCACCCCGAGAACACCCTGCTGATCACGGGCTACCAGGGCGAAGGGACGCTGGGGCGGCGGCTCATCGAAAAGGCCTCCACGGTCCGGATCCACAAGACCGAGGTCCCCGTGCTGGCCGAGGTGACGGACCTCAAGGGTCTTTCCGGCCACGCCGACGTGAATGAGCTGATGCGCTGGCTGTCCGGGGTCAAGAACCCGCCGAAGACCGTGTTCGTCACTCACGGCGAGGAAGACGCCGCCCTCACCCTCGCGGTGAAGATCAACGCCGATCGCGGTTTCAAAACACACGTGCCCCGACACGTGGAGACCGTGGTCCTCGACTAGAAGTCCCGAGGGGTAGCGCGGCATGGTTTCGGGAATCACGGACGCCACCCGGAGGTTCGTCATCGGCCCGGGCGCGGTGCGGGGCGAGTACGTGCGCCTCGGCGAGTCGTGGCGGGCGATTCTCGCGCGCCGGGCCTATCCGGAACCGGTGACATCCCTCCTCGGGGAGTGCCTGGCCGCGGCCGCGCTCTTCTCCTCGACTTTGAAGATGCTTCAAAGCGACGGGCGGCTCACCCTCCAGATCCAGGGCGGAAAACCCGTCTCCCTCCTCGTGGCCGAGTGCCGGGCCGACCACACGGTGCGGGCCATGGCGCGATTCGACGCGCCGGCCTCGATCGGCCCGGGACTGTCGCTCACCGACCTCGCGCGGGGCGCCTCCTTCGCCCTGACCATCGATCCGGGCGGCGACTACGACGCCTACCAGAGTCTCGTGCCCATGGAGGACGCTTCGGTCGCGGACGTGCTCAACGCCTACATGGCCCGCTCCGAGCAGATCGAGTCGCAGTTCGCGCTCGCGGCGGACGGTTCGGGATGCGCGGGGCTGCTCGTTCAGAAGGTGCCGCAGCAGGGCGGCAAGGCGGACGCGGAGGCGGACCCGGACGCCTGGAATCGAATCCGGACCCTCGCCTCCTCCGTGACCCGCGCGGAACTCCTGGAACTCGGCGACACCGAGATCCTCCATCGCCTCTTCCATCAGGAAGAAGTCCGGCTGCTTCCCGAGCGCGCGGTCACCTTCGTCTGCCGATGCTCGAAGGAGCGCGTGGCCTCGGTTCTGAGAGCGCTCGGGCGGGACGAGATCCAGGGCCTCCTCGCGGATCGGCGGACCATCGAGGTGGACTGCGACTTCTGCGGGCTGCGCTACACCTTCAGCGCCGAGGAGGCCTGGGAGGCGCTCGCCTAGGGCCTCTTCTCCCTGAAGGTGTCGCAGCGCGTCCAGTCGCCGGACTCGAGACCGCGACGCAGCCAGAACTGACGCTGTTCGCCGGAACCGTGGGTCCACGACTCGGGGTGGATCGACCCCTCGGTCATCTCCTGGATGTTGTCGTCGCCGATGGACGCGGCCGCGCGCATGCCCTCCTCGAAGTCGCCCGGCTCGATGATCTTCCGATCCCGGTTCGCATGGTGGCCCCACACCCCGGCGAAGCAGTCGGCCTGAAGCTCGAGCCGAACCGAGAGGGCATTTGTTTGGGCCTCGCCTCCCCGCTGCTGCGCCGCGCTCACCTGCTCCGAGACGCCGGTGAGATTCTGCACGTGGTGCCCCACCTCGTGGGCGATGACATAGGCCTGGGCGAAATCGCCCGGGGCTCCGAATCGCTTCGACAACTGGTCGAAGAACACCGGGTCGAGATAGACCTTGCGATCGGCGGGGCAGTAGAAGGGCCCCATGGCCGAAGAGGCGGTCCCGCAGCCGGAGCGGACGGCCTGCGAGAAGAGGACGAGGGGCGGCTCCTCGTAGGCCTGGTTGGCCCCCGCGAATATTCCCCTCCAGGTTTCCTCGGTGTCGGCGAGGACGGTTCGGGCGAAGGTTCCGAGCTGGTCCCTGGGCGCTTCGCCGGCGGGGGCCGTCTCCGGCGGCGCGGTCTGCTCCTGCACCGAGCTCAGCAGCTGAAGGAGGGTCCGCGGGTCCTGGCCGGTGAAGTAGGAGACCGCGAGCACCAGGATCAGACCGCCGCAGCCGATGGCGGGGCCGCCGCGCATGCGCTGTCCGCGCCGATCCTCGACATTCCTGCTTTCGGGCCGGCCTTCGAGTCGCATGCCCGATGCTAGCGCGTGGGGACGTGGCGCGCTCCGGGGCGCGATCGCTCGTAAACTCCACCGAGCGCATGACCGAGCTGTGTTCCATCTGCCTGGCCGCGCGCGCGACCGTCCATCCCGCCCCCGAGCTCGAGTCGCTCATAAGGATCAATCTGCCGTGGCTGGAGGCGCGCACCCGCTGTTGCGCCTCCTGCGCCCGCCGCTTCCGGCGCGCCCTCTCCTACTTTCGCGCCGCGGGCATGACGGATGGTTCGAGCCCGCCCATACTGCCCACCGGTCTGCGGCTCGGCGCCTCCTCAAGGTACCGGGGCCGGGGCGTCACCATCGCGTTCCTGGATGCCGGGTTCTACGCGCACCCGGACCTGGTGACGCCAAGGGACCGGATCCGCGAATACGTGGACGTCACCCGGAACGATTCCCGAAGGGCCGACATCGACGAGCCTCTGGACACGGGCTGGCACGGCATGATGACCTCGGTCGCGGCCTGCGGCAACGGCGCGCTGTCGCAGGGCCTCTATCGCGGCATCGCCTCCGAGGCGGAGGTGGTCCTCGTGCAGTGCGGCACCGCGAAGCGCGTCGTTCACAACGACATCCGGCGCGGCTTCGACTGGATCCTGAAGAATCGAAACCGGCACGACATCCGCATCGTCAACGTGAGCGTGGGCGGCGACTACGAGGCGAGCTACCTCGACGACCCGGTCTGCGAAGGGGTCGAAGCGGCCACGGACGCGGGGATCCTGGTCTGCGCCGCGGTGGGGAACGCGGGCCATTCCCCCCGCCATCCCGTGATTCCTCCCGCCTCGTCTCCGTCGGCCCTCTCGGTGGGCGGCTTCAACGACCGCAACCGCCTCAGCCGCTTCGGGGTCACGCCCTACCAGTCGAGCTACGGCCCCACCATCGACGGCCTGCAGAAGCCGGAGCTGGTGGCGCCGAGCATCTGGCTCGCGGCGCCCCTGCTCCCCGGCACGGAGACCGCGCAGCAGGCCGGACTCTATTCACTGCTCCTTCAAACCGGGGATGCGCGCCTCGCCGAGGTGCTCGCGGATCACCCCGGGATCGACGAGGCTCTCGACAACGCGGCCGGGCTCGCGCCGCCGCTCATAAGGCAACTCGTCGCCGCGAAGTATCACGATCAGAACGTGATCTCGGAGTCGTACAAGCACGTCGATGGAACCAGTTTCTCCTCCCCCATCGTGGCCTCCATCGCCGCCCAGATGATCGAGGCGAATCCTTCGCTCAAGCCGCTGGAGATCAAGGCCGTCCTGACCCGGACCGCGCGGCGGGTCGATGAACTGAAGCCGGAACAGCAGGGCTTCGGGGTGGTCGATCCGCGGGCGGCCCTGTTCACGGCACTTCTCGAAAGTCGAAAAGAGAGGCGCGTCCGGAGAAGGGGCAGGCGCCGGCCCGCCCTGTCCGATCAGGGAAGCTGAACCCGGATCACCGCGGCGGCGAAGGCCTGGTCGTCGCCTTCGTCCCCCGGCCGCTTCCGGGCCGCGCTCACGCAGAATTCGTTCTCACCCCGCTGCCAGAATCGGCTCGGCGCCTCGAACGGGATGTCGGTCCAGTCCGCGGGCAGCGCCGCGGTGGCGAGCCAGTGACTGTTCAGGGTCAGGGTGAGGCGCTGGTCGTGGATACGCGCGGGTGAACGGGCGCGCACGAAGCCGTGGAGGTCGAGGGGTTCGTCGAGGGGAATCGCGATGCAGGCCGCGGGGAACAGCAGGTAGCGGAAGGCGGTACCGTCGTCCCATCGCTGGACCTCCGACCAGCCCGGCCGCAGGAACCGGGGCTCGAGGATCGCGAGGTCGAAGTGACCCCCCGGCCGGTAGTTCAGGTAGGCGAAGAGACCGACGAAGGCGCGGTAGATGGCGTCCCGGGCCGAAGGACCGAGCCGCCCCACGGAGGCATCCAGGGCGCGGCGCGCCTGGAGAGTCTGGCGGCGAGCGAGATCGTCGAGGGGGATGGCGGTCGCGGGTCGACCCCGGACCAGGTCGATGAGAGAGATGTTCCAGGCGACGGCGAGCGCGAGGCCAAGGGCCGGCAGGAGGAGGGGCCGGCTCGCGAGGAGAGGGCGGAGTCTCGACAGCAACGCGGCCATGCCCAGGGCCAGGAGGGGCAGGACCGGGTCGAAACGCCGGGCGCCGAAGGCCCCGGATCCATTCCAGTCGGTCACGCTCCCGTTCAGGAACGCGGTGAAGCCGAAGGCCGCGAGGGCCGAGACCGCGTACGCCCCGAGCCCCTTCATGGCGACGAGGAGACCGAAAAGACCGAAGAGCAGCAACGGATGCCAGTTGAAGAGACCGCGGTCGGCCGAGATGAGGACGTCAAGGGTGTGCGACCCCGACCAGTCGATGAAGTTATCCCCCTGGGGAACGGTCACTAAGGAACCGTAGAGGGCCTTCCAGGTCAGGAGCTGCGGAGAGAAGCAGAGGAAGGCGGTGAGGCCGGCAACGAGGACCGTCTTCCATCCGGCGCGGGCGCGCCACAGACCGGCAAGCAGAACCATGAGCAACGGCACGGTCTGGGCGCGGCACAGCATGGCGAGGCCCAGACTCGCGCCGCACCACGCCCAGAGGGAGATCGAGCGCTCGCGCTCGGCGCGCAGGGTCAGGGCCACGCAGGCCGAGGCGAAGGCGAAGGTGAGGGCATGGGACATCAGCGGCTGCACCGTGGCGTAGAAGAGGAGCGGTGAGGCGAGCACCACGGAGAGAACCGCGATCCACCCCTCGGCCCCGCCGAACCGCGCGGCGAGCGCGCGACCCAGGGCGAGAACCGCGGCGAGGAGGACGGCCAGGGTGGCGACCACGGCCGCCGAGTAGTAAGACGGGGACAGGCGGAGGGGGTCCGTGGGGCCGCCGGTGACGGTGAGCCACAGATGGGCCACGAAGACCGCGGGAGCCCACACGAGGCCCGGGCCCGCGGGCATGACGTTCGGACTCAGGCCGGTCGCGGTCTTTGGCTGCGGCTCGAATCCAAGCCGCGACCACTGGTTGGAGAAGTCCAGGTCGCCATCGCCGAGCAGGGAGGAGGTGTAGGCGTAGTAGTCCATCGAGTCCGCGCCGATGGAGAAGCCCAGGAAGAAGGGCAGGGCGAGGAGAAGGGCCAGGACGGGGAGGAAGACCCTTTTCCGGTCTCGGAGAAGGGCGATGGCGGCCAGGCCCAGGCCCGCCCAGATACTGCCGCGCAGGCGCGGATCGACGAGGGCGAGCGCGCTCAGAACCGCGGCGGCCGCCCCGATCATCCGTGGGCCTACCTCTCCCTCACTTCCGTCGGCCTTCTTCTTCCTCCTCCTCGTCTTCGCCCATGCCCCGCTTCAGCCAGGCCGCGCGGACGGGGGGAGGCATCTTCGAGTGAGGACCTCGCACCGATCTCCACACGATCTCGTTCAGGAGCAGATCGGGAGCGCGGTCCGCCTCGGCCAGGTTCATCTCCGCGGAGGCCTGGGCCCCCCACGCTCTCGGATCGTTCATCTCCGTGACGTCGATCCGGGGCGGCAGCGCGGCGTAGGGCGCCACGTTGGGAACGAGGGAGAAGGCATTGTAGGCAGGTGTGGCCGCCGCGTCGTACTGCGACAACGGCTCGAGCCCGAGGATCAGTTCCATGGTGCGGAGAAAGCCCGAGGTCGTGTAGAGCGTGCTGTCGACCACGCCCTTGCGCTGGGTGTAGGGGCTGATGATGAAACCGATGGAGCGATGGGCGTCGACATGGTCGGAGCCGTTCTGGGCGTCGTCCTCGAGCACGAAGATCGCGGTGTCCTTCCAGTACCGGCTCTTCGAAATGGCCTCCACGAAGCGTCCGAGCGCGTGGTCGTTCTCCGCGATCATGGCCCTGGGCGTGCGGAAGGCGGGCCTGGTGCCCGCGGTGTGGTCGTTGCCGAGCCTGAGAATATTGAGACGAGGCAGATTGCCGTTCTTCTCGAACTCGCGGAACTCCTCGAGCCAGACATCGATCCTCTGGTTGTCGGGGATGCTCAGGTTGTAGGGCGGGTAGGTCGGGTGCACGTGGTCCTTGAGGCCGGGAACCGAACCGCTGTACGGGGGCTTCATCGCCTCATCCCAGCGAATCTCCGCCCCGGGGATCGAGAACTCGCCGTAGCTGCGATAGGAGACACCCTTGCGCGCCGCCGCGTCCCAGAGGTAGCCGCGGGGTCCGGCGGCGAGATTCCCGTACTGATTCCGCATGGCTCCCCCGCCCTCGGAGAGATAGCGGGCCTCCCGGCGTCCATAGTTCATCGGCCAGA
>DAORUA010000088.1:8795-11374 GCA_035432945.1 Vicinamibacteria bacterium
CCCCCGCCCTCGGAGAGATAGCGGGCCTCCCGGCGTCCATAGTTCATCGGCCAGATCTTCTCCACCGCATCGGTGGCCCAGGCGCCGGTGGAGAAGGCATGGCCGTCGTAGCTCACTTCCGCATCGACATAGAAGTTGTCCAGCAGGACGAACTGCCGGGCCAGGGCGTGGGCGTTGGGGGTGGTGTTTTCTCCAAAAAGAGTCAGCGAAGGATCGCCGTTCCCCTGCGGCAGGTCTCCGAGAACCTGGTCGTAGGTCCGGTTCTCGCGAATGACATAGAAGACGTGCTTGATCGGCGAAGGAGCCCCCACCTTGCGAGGGATGACGGAGCGCAGGGGGGCTTTCGCGGGAGTGAGTTGCGATTTCCCGGTGTCGGGAGTCACGAAGAGGGCGGTCGCGGTGTATTCCCGGAGCGTCGCTTCGGTGGGGGTGTCGAGGGTGGTGAGCGAGCCCCACAACATCGAGCCGATGTATTCGGGGCCCTGGTTGAGGCCGGCATGCCGGCCCCGCGGGTTCGCCGCGGAGGCGAGGCCCTTTCCCGAGAGGATGAAGATCTTCGATCCGTCCTTCGAGTAGCGGACTCCCGTGGGATACCAGCCGCTGGGGATGAAGCCTTCCACCTCGCCCTTGCCGTCGTCCTCGATCTCGATCACCGCGACCGTGTTGTTGTCGGCGTTCGCCACGAGCAGGGTCTTGCCGTCGGGCGAGAGGTCGAGGGCGTTCGGCGTGGCCCCGGGCGGCATGTTGGGGAAGGGCGCGATGCTGATCTGCTCGGTGGCGTAAGCCTCTTTCAGGTCGATGTTCCAGACCGCGTTGGTGTTGGCGCAGGCCACGAAGAGACGGGAGCCGTCCTTCGAGAAGGCCATGGCGTTCGGGTGCTCGCCCACCTCGATCTCCTTCTTCAAGGAGAGATCGCGGGCATCGAAGACCAGGACTTTCGACCCGCCCCACAAGGACAGGTAGAGGGTGGCGGAGTCGGAGGAGACGAGGACGGTGTAGGGCTCCGCGGGCAGGTCGATGGTCTTCACCACCGCGCGGGTCTCGAGGTCGACGGCGTGGAGCTTCTCGCCCAGGACATGGACGGCGTAGAGCCGCTTTCCGTCGGGCGACACCGCGAGCCCGCCCACGAAGCTGTCGTTCGCGGGCTTGGGAAGAGCCAGTTCCCCGGTCTTCTTCAGGGCGGCCTTGTCCCAGGAGAACTCATCGACGCGATTCTTCGCCGAGCCCGAGGAGTACAGGCGCTTGCCGTCGGGATGAAAAGCGAGACCGAGCCAGGCGGAGTCCAGCATCACGCGCTCGCGGGAGATCTGCTTCGTGTGGTCGTAGACCACGAGGTTCGGCTGGCTGTAGCCGTTGTTGGTGACGATCACGTGATCGCCGTCGGGGGTCACCACCAGGTTCATGGGCAGGTCGCCGACCGTGAAGTGCTGGCCGACGGGAGAGATGCGCCAGCCGTTCGGAAGGAGCGTCACCTTCGGTTCCTTCAGACGTGCTCCCTGCGCCTCCGCCCGGCCGGCCAGGGACGAGAGGCCAAGGCAGACGACGAGGCCGAAGGTGTTCAGGGCGGATCTCATGGGTTCTTCTCTCCACGCAGCACGGAGGCGTTCTCGCGCAGGCTGTTCGCCACCCGCCGCAGGGTCAGGACCGAGCCCGCGAGCGGCGGAGACAGAGGCTTCACCTCTTTCATCCAGTCCATCAGAGATGGCGACACGGTCGCGAGCTCGCGGAGCTGCTCGGCCACCCGCGCGTACTCGGGGTCCTTCGGAATCTTCTCGAGCGCCCCGTCGATCTCGTTCGCGAGGGTTTCCAGGTGCTCGGCGACCTTCCCCTGACGTGGTGTCTCCGCTGTGTCGGCCTTCGCCTTTGCCCGCGGAGAGGGGGTCTCGGCGGTCTCCATCTGCCGGAGCGATTTCGAGATCCCTTCCAGGCGCTTCGTCACCTGGGACACCGCGGCGAAGGAAACCACGGCCTCGCGGAGAGTCTCGGTGAGGGCCGGGGAGATCTTCGTGAACTCGATGAGCGGCGCGGCCAGGGGCTCGTAGTCCTCAGCGGCGGGCAGCCGCATCAGCGACTCGGCGAGGCGCTGGTTGGTGTCTTGAAGGGTGGTCGCGGTCTCGCCGAGGGCCTGGGTGGCGGACTCGATCTGGGGCACCGCGTCCTTCACCGATTCGAGGGATTCCATGAGGCGGGGTCCGCTCTGCGCGAAGGAGTAGATGTGCTCGGCCAGGGGTTCGAACTGCTCGGCCTTGGGGACGTCGGCGATCAGCGCCTCGAGCCGCTCGACCAGATCGGGCAGCCGGGCCAGGGAGGCGGCCACGCGATCGTCCACCGGCGGCGACGCCGCCCGGGCCGCTCGCTTGCGCGGAGCCTTTGGCGCGGGCGGCTCGACCGCGGCGTTCGGTTCATCCGGCCCGAACAAGCCGGGTGCGGGGGCTTTCTTCCGAGGGGCCATCGAAGGGGAGCTTAGCGTCAGCATCCCTCGCCAGGAGACGGACCCGGAAGTTTTTCGGGGGCCGATGGGGGATGGCTCCCCAGGTAGGATTCGAACCTACAACATTTCGGTTAACAGCCGAACGCTC
>DAORUA010000089.1:0-11364 GCA_035432945.1 Vicinamibacteria bacterium
CGAACGTGCCGGTGACATCTGTGCCCTCGAAGGCCTGCGCGCGTCCGGGCCCGACGTGCACGAGGTCGGCGGTCAGGTCGCCGTTCGCATTGAGCGAGGCGAGCGAGAGAGCGAGGTCATGAATGTCGAAGAGCTTCACGAGCTTCGGCGTCGTCATCCACAGTTCACCTTCGGTCGGCTGCCACGCCTTCTGCGGCGTGCCGTAGGTCTCGATAGTGACGTTGCTGTAGCCGTATTCCTTCGCGAACTCCGCCATCACCCGGCTCTCGCGATAGGGAGCGTTGTACTCCGAAGGCGGACGCACGCGCTGATAGGGCACGAGTTCGAGAACGTGGTGCATCGCGCGTTCGCCCGAGACTTCGTTGATGATCGAAGTCATCTCGGCCTGCGAAAGAAGGGTTCGATCCTCACGCTCCTGAGCTGTTGCGATGAAGGCGAAGGGGAGAATCAACGAGAAAGCGACTGCGGCAACCCGGCGTGGAGTGATGGTCATGGAAGTGGCCGGAAGATAGCACCGCCAGCGCCGGCCGCTTTCACCACCAAGCAAGTTGGACCGGTCGTCATTGCGAGGAGCCCATCGAATGTAGGCGAGCGCGAGCGCTGCCCGCAGGGCAGCGCGACGCCTGGCCTTGGGCCACGAAGCAACCCCTCAAGGAACCGAAATGACCAGCACCACTCCTCACACCACCATCATCGCGGCCGAGAAGGTCGCCGCCGCCTTCGCCGCGGGCGGCTCCTTCCTCGAAACCCCGGAGTACCGCGTCGGCATGGCCCGCCGCGAAGGTCCGGGCGACGCCGAGGTCCACGATGTCGACACCGACATCTTCTATGTGTTCGAGGGAACCGCGACCCTGGTGTCGGGGGGCGAGATGATCGAGCCGAGGACGGTGGGACCGAATGAGCACCGGGCCTCAAGCACCCGAGGCGGCGAGTCGCGCAAGGTGACGAAGGGCGACGTGATCGTCATCCCCCGCTCCGTGCCCCACTGGTTCAACGAGGTGAGCGAGGCCCCGTTCGTCTACCTCGTGGTCAAGTCGACCGCTCGCTGATCTTGGACTCGATCCCCCGGATCGAGGTTAGTAGCACTGACCGGGAGGACCCGGGGGGCGGCAGGTGCCGGCATAGAGGCCGTTTCTCTTGCAGCAGCCGGAGCAGCACTGGGCGTTGGCGTTGCAGGCGATTCCATTGGGACGGCACGATTGGGCCGCGGCCGGAGTCGGGACGACGATCGACAGGACCACGGGAAGCGCGGCCGCGCGCGCGAGGCGTCCCAGAGCCCGTCGCCGGCCGGGGTCCTTCGGCGGAGAATCCAGAAGGAGATGAGCGTCCGCCAGCAAACGAAGCCCAAGGAGGACCTGGGGCTCCGAGACGGATTCGGCGGCCTGCATGGCGGCCACCGTGGTTCGTCCGTCGCTTCGCTCCCATAGGCGGCTGGCCAGAGGGTTCAGGCAATGAGCCTCATGGGTGTCGAGGTCGTAGACCACCGTTTCACAATCGATTCGACTGACCAGGAGACCCTGCTGCCGGGCCCTGGGACGGAAGGCTTCGATCCTTCTCATCCGTCTCTCTCTTTCTTCTCCCAAGGAGTCGGCGGCCTGGGAAAGACCGCCACCTCGACCCGCAGCATAGTCTCCGCCGTTCGCTCGTCCGCTTCGGTGCCTCGACTTACGGCTGCGCGGGAACCGCGTCCTTGCTGGCCTTGGTCCGGTACTTCTCGAACCAGGCCTGGAGGTAGAGCTGCTGGGCGATCTGGTGGGTCGGCCGCCGCCAGCCGTGGAACTCCTCGGGCATGCGCACGAGAAGCGTGTCCGCCTTCCGGAGCATCTTGAGGGCGCGGTAGAACTCCTCGCTCTGCGGGATGGGGGTGCGCAGGTCGGCCTCGCCGGTCATCACCAGGGTCGGGGTGGTGACATTGCCGACGTAGGTGAGCGGCGAGGTGCGCGCGTATTCCATCGGGTCCTCCCAGGGGTACTTCTTGAACTGGTCGTACCAGCTGGCGCTGTCGGTGTTGCCCACGAAGGAGTGCCAGTTGATGACCGGGCGCATCGATCCCGCGGCGCGGAAGCGGTTGGTGTGACCCACGATCCAGGCGGTCAGGACGCCGCCGCCGGAGCCGCCGCACACGAAGAGGTTGTCCTTGTCCACGAAGCCCTTCGCGAGCGCGGCGTCCACCGTGGCCATCAGGTCGTCGTAGTCCTTCCCCGGATACGCGTTCTGGATGCCGTTGACGAAGTCCTGGCCGTAGCCGGTGGATCCTCGCGGATTCATCCACAAGACGGCGTAGCCGTTCGCGGCGAAGTTCTGGAAGGCCCAGTTCCAGGCCACGCTGTACATGCTCCACGGCCCGCCGTGGATCCAGAGCACCATCGGGTACTTCTTCGAAGGATCGAAGTTCGCGGGCTTCATCAGCCAGCCCTGCACCTTCAGGCCGTCCGGGGAGGTGACCCAGAGTTCCTCGGAGTCGGCGAGCTTCACGCCTTCGAGCACGTCCTTGTTGACGTCGACGAGGACGCGCAGGTCGTTCGGCCGCAGCAGGGTGAACGAAACCAGGACGCCGGGCTCCTTCGCGGAGGTGCGGATGGCCGCGTTCATGCCGCTCCGGGCCATGGCGAGGCCGTTGAGGACGTGCGTGCCGGTGGTGAACTTCTGGGGCGAGGCGCCGGGTGTTCTGGTGGCGATCGAGTAGATGTTCTTCTCGCCCTTCTCCTCCATCGAGTAGTAGAGGACGCCGTCGCTTCCCCACGTGAGGTCGCCGGGCGAACTCGGCAGTCCGGTGGCGAGGATCCGCTTGTTCTCGCCGGTGTTCGACATCAGGTGGAGCGAGTCGACGTCGTTGGTGTAGCCCTTCTCATCGTGCCCGAGGTACGCGATCCACTTGCCATCGGGAGACGCCTCGGGCGAGGAGTCCTCGCCCTTGCGGTCGGTGAGGGCCTTCGCCTCGAGGGTGTCGAGCGAGATGGCGTAGATCTCGGAGTCGCCCTTCAGGTACTCGGCGTCGGGCTTGCGGATGCCCGAGACGTAGAGAGTCTTCCCGTCGGGCGAGAACGAGGGCGCGTTGTGGTTGTAGTCGCCCGAGGTGACCTGGCGCGACGTGCCGCCGGTGTTCGCGTCCACGAGGAAGACATGGGTGAAGCCCTTGGTGGTCGGCCCGGTGCCGTCGGCGCCCCACACCGTGCGATCGACCAGCACCGCGCTCTTCGCGAGTTCGGCGCCCTTGGGCGTCTTCGGCAGCTTGATGGGCAGGGGCGAGGTCTCATCGAGGACGCGCACGGTGAACGCGATCTTCGAGCCGTCGGGCGACCACAGCGGGGCCGACGGCTCGGAGTCGAGCCGGGTGAGCTGCGCCATCTCGCGGGTGTCCAGCCACATCACATGGATCTGGGTGGAGCCCGAGCGATTCGAGAGGAAAGCGATCCGCTTTCCGTCCGGCGAGAACGCGGCCGAGGAATCGCGGTACGTCCCTTCTGTCAACTGGCGCAGGCGTTCTCCGCGCCCGTCGACGATCCACAGGGACGAGGCGTTCTGGTCCTTCTTCGCGTCGACGAAGCCGCGGGTGAAGACGATCTGCGAGCCGTCGGGCGCGATCACCGGGTTTGAGATCGACTCCATCTGGAAGAACGTCTCCTTGTCGATGAGCTTCGACGCGGTCTGCGCCTGCGACGAGCTGGCGATTCCCAGGATGACGGCGGCCGCGAGCCGGGTGCGGCATCGGTTGAACATGTGGATCCTCCTCAAGGACAGTTCGCTCATTCTCTTTCCGGCACGGCCCGCGCGCAAGGACTAGTTCAAGGCGGCGCGCCCGGCGGCCTCGCGCGAAGGCCTCGCGGCCTCGATCACCCGGAGCGCGGCCACGAGAACGAGGGTCGTGACCGAAGCGCTGAAGGTGGCGAGGGTCAGCGAAAACGCCTGCACCAGCCGGTCCGGACCGGGCAGGGTGAGGGGCGCAAGCAGATCGAAGTTCCACCACCAGCACACGGTCGCGACCGCGAGGCCCGCGCTCAGGATGAGACCCATCGCGCCCGCGCTGTCCGCCGGGGCAGGCGGGTCGGGTGTGCGGGCGAGGAGGCGGCCCGCGACCGCGGCCACCAGGGCGGCGAGGAGGGTGAGAGCCGCGGCAAGGGTCATGACCTGCTGGAAGAAGGGCACGAGCAACTCGTCGTAGTTGATCCCGGAAAACGACATGGGGGGAATCCTCGACCCGACCGGCCCCAGGAGCCCGAGCACGGCCGCCACGCTTCCGAGGGAAAGCCCGACGACGCTCGCCCGCGAGAAGTGAACCGCGGTCAGCACGAGTGACGGAATCCCCACGATGAAGAGGATCAGCCAGGGAGAGTGCCTCGCCTTGCGCTCGTCCCGTTGCGCGAACGCGAGGCTCGCGAAATCGGTGTTGCCGCCGCGATCCGCCTTGACGCCCAGTCGCTCGCCCACCGCTCGTTCGAAGGCGTCGCGCTGGGTCCGCGCGGCGGCCTCCAGGGACGCGCGCGCGCCGTCAGCGAGTGCCAGGACGGATGCGAGGGGCCGGCCGGAACTCGCGGCCGGGAGCGCCGCTCCCAGCAGGGCGGCCACGGTCGGGGCGATGTCGGCCTGGCTGGCCTTCGCGGTGGCGCCCGGCCTGATCCCCGCTCCCACCATCACGACTGGAATGGCGAGGACCTCGGCCTCCTCGCCGCCATGGCCTCCTTTATCGCGGTGGCCGTGGTCGGCGGTGACCACCAGGGTCTCTTTCGTGAGGTCCAGCGACTTCACCAGTCCGGCGAGCAGGGCGTCGGCGCGCTGCACTTCGGCGAAGTACTCGGGCGACGCCCCCCCGTACTCGTGCGCGGCGTAGTCCGTGGAGATGATGTCCGCGATGCGCAACATCGCCGGTTCCTGCAGGACAAAGACAATCCCCGCTTCCTGCTCGGCGCGGACCTCACCGACCTGGCGGACGAAGGCCCCCGGTCCCTCCTTGCCCTCGCCCTCGCGATCGACCCCGCATCGCTCGATGTCCATGCCGAAGAGGCCCGGCCAGATCTTCGAGCCCGCGACCCGGCACCTCCCGTCCATCTCACCCACGCGCCTCAAGATGTTGTCGAGGGGAATCGCGCGCTTCTGCCGGTTGGTCGTGACCCCGTGGATGGCCGGGGGGGCGCCCACCGCGATGGTCGCGCGGCCGGGCCGGGAGAACGAGGGCGTGCCCACCTGGGCCTCGATGTCGGCGCCCTGGCCGCGCAGCTCGTTCAGGGTCGCCATGCGTCGCGACGCGTCCAGCCGGAGCCCGTCGATGAGGAGGATGGTGACCCCGCCGCTCAAAGGAGCGCCGGTGGGAACGGGGGCGTGCGTGAAGGCGAACCCGGGGTCGAAGTTGAGCGCCCAGTCCCACATCCGGGAAGCGAACACCGCCGAGCCCGTCGCGCAAACGGCGAGCCCGACCACGAGGCCAATTCGCTGCTTCATCGGATCATTCTGCCGCAGGAGGGTGGGAACCGGGGCAACGTCGAGAGGGCGAAGTTCAATTGTCGGGACGCGGCGATCGCCCAGGCTCAGCGGGAGCGGGCGGTTTGGAGATTGGGGGGTTCAAATGGCAGATTCAATGCAACACGTCGTCCACCCCCAACCCCCCTAAACCAACCAGGAGCCTTATGACCCGCTTGAGGGGACTGCTTGCAGTCCTTTTCCTGTCCGTATCCACGCTCGCGCATGCTCAGCCCGCTCAGACCGGAACGCTGTCCGGCGTCATCAAAGACTCGACCGGGGGCGTCCTTCCGGGTGTCAACGTCACCGCCACCAGCGATGAACGCGGCTTCTCTCGAACCGCGGTCACCGACGCGAACGGCAAGTACCTCTTCCCCTCGCTTCCCGCCGGCAGCTACTCGGTCACCCTGACCCTCTCGGGATTCGAGTCCATGCGGATCTCCGCGAACGCGGTGGTCTCGGAGCGCACCACCACGGTCTCCGCCACCCTGAAGGCGGGAGGCCTGTCGGAAACCATCGAAGTCGCGGGTGAAACACCGCTCGTGGACATGACGAACACGAGCGCCACCACGTCGGTGCGCAAGGAGGAGTACGAGAAGATCCCCCTCGGCCGCAGCTACCAGACCATGCTCGGCCGCGCCCCCGGCGTGGTGGGCACGGGGAACGCCAATTCCTCCGGCGCGCTCAGCAGCAACAACCTCTTCCTCATGGACGGCATCGACACCACCGACCCCACCACGGGGACATTCGGATCGAACCTGAACTACGAAGCGATCGATACGGTCTCGGTCTCGACCAACGGCGTTTCCGCCGAGTACGGCCGCGCCCTCGGCGCGGTGGTCAACGTGGTCACGAAGTCGGGCACCAACAAGTTCTCGGGCTCGGCGAAGTACATCGCCACCAACGACGAGTGGGCGGCCCAGAACAAGACCAAGAGCGAGACCACGGGCGCGTCGCTTTCGCGCGTGATCTTCGAGAAGACGAACCCGGTGTACAGCTTCACCCTCGGCGGCCCGATCATGAAAGACAAGGTCTGGTTCTTCGGCGCCTACGAGAATGCGAAGAACACCTCCCCCCAGCGTCAGACCGTCGGCCCGATACCCGAGGACTACCAGCAGACCACCACCTCCAGCTGGTGGAACGTGCGCCTGACCGCGCAGCTCAGCCGGAACCACCAGGTCTGGGTGAAGTACTTCGAATCGCCCACCGACGGCTTCGTGGTCGACTACTGGGGCGCCCCCGGCGAGCGCGCGGCGCTCACCCGTCAGGACCAGACCGCGGACAACTGGGCCGGGCAGTGGACCGGAGTCCTCCGGCCCAACTGGACCATGGAAGCCTCGGCCGGGAAGTACGCGTCGATCTTGACCGTCACCACGTTCCAGGAGGGTCGCGGGGGCTCGAACGCGCCGCACTTCTCCCTCGCCGACAGCAAGTACTACAACGGCGCCACCTTCGACGGCTTCACCAACCGGCCGCGCAAGCAGGGCAACATCGCCACCACCTACTTCACCACTCTCGGCGGTAACAGCCACAGCTTCAAGTTCGGCATCGACTACCAGACCGTGGAGTCGGGGGCCGAGTTCAAGTATCCGGAAGGCAAGCTCTACCTCGACACCGCCTACAACCAGAGCACGGGCGCGTTCGTGCCGCAGAGCCGCCGCGACTACGAGACCGGGGCTTCGGTGTCCGACGGCAAGACCACGGCCGTCTACCTGCGCGACAAGTTCGAAATGGGCAAGCGCCTCTTCGTCGAAGCGGGCGTCCGCTACGAGAAGCAGACCGGCGACAGCGACCTCGGCACCGGCACCGTGGACACGAGCACGTTCTCGCCCCGGCTGTCGGCCAGCTTCGACCTGAGCGGCGACGGCAAGAACCTGCTCGTGGGCAACATCGGCCGCTTCTACCAGGGCATCATCCAGAGCTTCTCCGACGCCTTTGGCGGTATCCCGCAGCAGACGAACTACAAGAACATGGTCTGGAACGGCACGACCTATGTGCTGCAGAACGAGGTCAAGGTGGGCGGGGCCAACTTCCCGCCCAACACCGATCTCGACCCCTTGTACCTCGACGAGGCGACCATCGGGGTGCAGCGCCAGTTCGGCGGGACCATGGGCGCGGGCGTGCGCTACGTGCATCGATCCTGGGGCAACCTGATCGACGACACCCGCACCATCGACGCGGCCGGAAACGTGGCCCGCAAGGTCGTGAACTACGAGGGCGCGGAGCGCTCCTACGACGGAGTGCAGTTCACCTTCGAGCGCCGGTTCTCGAACAACTGGAGCACCCAGGCGAGCTACACCTGGTCGAAGACGCGCGGCAACCACTTCGGCGACACCTTCACTTCGCTCGGCGACTACACCAACACCAACTGCCGGACCACCGTCGACACCAGCGTCGGAACGAACGGCGTGCTGCCCTGCAGCGAGGTCCAGGACGGCGCCAACAAGTACGGCGCGCCCGCTTACGACCGCCCCCACAACTTCAAGTTCTCCGCTTCGTACCTGAAGAAGGTGGGCAAGGTCAACCTGGTGGGCGGCGTCCTCGCCGACGCCATCTCCAAGACGACCTTCTCGAAGACCCGCACCATGAACGTGCTGCTTCCGGGCACGACCCTGAACGCGAGCCCGACGGCCACCTACATCTATGACGAGCTCGGTTCGGAACGGATCCCCGGCCTGGCCTGGACCGCTGACCTCAATTTCGAGGCGACCGTGACCATCAAGAACACGCGTCAGGCCGGTCTCCGCGCGGAGGTCTTCAACGTCACCGACCGGCAGGAGAAGACCGCGGTCAACAGCACCCTGTACTGCAACAGCGCGTCCAGCGCCACCTGCACCGCGAATCTCAACACCTTCGGGAAGGCCACGGCGCGAGGGTCGTTCCAGGCTCCGCGTTCGCTGCGCCTGACCGCCGTGCTGCGGTTCTAGCCGGGATCGGCCGGGGAGCAATACCCGCCCGAATCCGTAAGGGGCCCCGGGGGAAACCCCGGGGCTTTTTTCGCGGGGCGCGCATTCCTCTCACCCCCCGGCGTGTCGGACGAGGCCCCGGCAGGAGCGCCCTTCCCGTCGATGCGGAGCTTGAATCCACGAGCGGCGGGATCAACTTCAATCGAATGGAGGGGTTGACAGCTTCGGCCCAGGGGATCTCCGTGCTAACGAAGGGCTTAGGATTTTCGCAAGGTCTGGCCCCGGTTTTGCTGCTGAACCGAGACAAGTACTTGTCTCGCGCAACTTTTTCAGGAGATTGAATTACATGAAGAACTGGACAAAAGCCCTGTCGCGTATCGCGATGGCGCTGACCATGATCGGGCTCGCCGCACTCGCGTCGGCCCAGATGACCCGCGGCAGCCTCGGCGGCACCGTCCGGGACGACACCGGCGGCGTCCTCCCCGGCGTCAGCGTGACCATCACCAACGAAGACACGGGGATCGTCCGCACGTGGTGACGAACGCCGAAGGTTTCTATCGCGCTCCCGCTCTCGAGCCCGGCCGTTACACGGTGGCGGTCCAGCTCACCGGCTTCCGCCGCCTCGAGCGCACCTCGGTCCAGGTGACCACCAACCAGGAGACCACGTTCAACGCCGAACTCAAGTTGGGCGGCATGACCGACACCATCGTGGTCGAGGACGTGAGAGGCGAGATCGAGCTCAACAAGACGAACCCCAACCTCGCCATGACCGCGACCTCCCGCCAGGCCGTCGAGCTGCCGCTTCCCGGCCGCAACATCAACAACCTGGCGCTGCTCGGGCCGAACACCTTCAACGCACCCGGATCCACCGGCATCTCCGCGAACGGCAACCGCGCGCGCAACAACAACTTCATGATCGACGGCACCGACAACAACGACCTCTCGGTCACCATCCAGACCACTCCCGTGCTTCCCGAGGAAGTGGCCGAGTACCAGAGCGGCACCGCCAACTTCTCCGCGGAGTTCGGGCGCAACTCCGGGGCCCAGATCAACGTCATCACCCGCTCGGGCACGAACAAGTTCAAGGGCGAAGTGTGGGACTACTATCGCTCCGCCGGCCTCAACTCCCTCGACAACATCGAGAAAGCGAACGGTCTCGAAGACCCCACCAAGTCCGTTCGTCACCAGGCGGGATTCTCGGTGGGCGGCCCCATCATCAAGAACAAGACGTTCTTCTTCGGCCTCTTCCAGCGTGACTCCACGCGTACCGGCGAAACCCTCGGAGGCACGGTGCGCATTCCCACCGCCGCCGGCTATGCCGCCCTGCAGAACGTCCCCTTGCGCGCGGGCCAGAGCACGGCCAGCCGCCAGGCCGTGCTGCAGCGGCTCTCCTTCCTGCAGGGCCTGTATTCGAAAAACCCCGCGTTGCGCAACGTGTCCACCCTGAACGTGAACGGCGTCCCCATCGAGACCGCCCAGGCGAACTTCGGCCGCTACACCCCCAATACGACGTACAAGTACACGGGCCGCATAGATCATCAGCTCGCGGTCAAGGACAACCTCACCCTGCGCTACTCCCTCAACAGTCCGGACACCACGAACAACAACAGCAACACCCAGTTCGCCGAGTTGTTCGCCGCCAACACCGTGACCCGTGACCACAACGCGGCCCTCTCGCACACCCACATCTTCGGACCGAACGCCCTGAACGAGTTCCGCGTCTCCTTCGTGCGGCGCGACCTCCAGTTCCCGGAAAACGACCCGACCTCTCCCACCGCCACCATCACCGGGCTCTTCACCGTGGGCGGCCTGAACAACTTCCCCCAGGGGCGCGTGCAGAACTCCTTCCAGTTCACCAACACCACATCCCTGCTGCGGGGGCGTCATACCTTCAAGTTCGGGGCCGACGTCCGCTACAACAAGCTCGACAACGAGGCCGCCTTCGACTCGAAGGGCACCTTCGCCTTCGGGAGTCTCGAGAACTTCATGAACAATCTCGCCACCACCTACAACCAGGCGCTGCAGACCTCGAGCTTCCTGGCCAAGCAATGGCAGTGGTACTTCTACGCCCAGGACGACTTCCGGGTGAATCCCGACTTCACCCTGAACATCGGCCTGCGCTACGAGCTGTCGACCGTGCCCCTCGGCTTCTTCGGAGCCACGGACGCGGCGAGCCTCGGCGCCCTGGTGCCTCCCCCGGTCGAGCGCGACTACAACAATGTCGCGCCCCGCGTGGGCTTCGCCTGGAGCCCGCGGTCGAGCGGTTTCTTCGGCGACGGCAAGTCGTCGATCCGCGGCGGCTACGGCATCGCCTATGACGTGCTCTTCTACAACCTGCTCACCGTCAACGCCTCGAACTACCCGCGCGTGGTGGTGGTGACCCAGAACAACGCCCTCGACGTCTATCCCAACAAGACCACGGCGAGCGGCGCCGCGGTGTTCAATCCCCTCGCCGGATACGTGAACTCCGACCCGAACACCCAGCATCCCATGACCCATTTCTACAGCCTCTCGATGCAGCGTGAGGTGGGCCGGGATTACGTGTTCCAGGTCGGCTACACGGGAAGCACGGGCCGTCACGGCGTGAACCAGCAGCAGATGAATCCGGCGATCCTCACCGAAGCGCAGGCCGCTCTCGTCCGCGCCACCGGCAACCAGCTCGCCATCCCCAACGTCCAGGCGCGGCGCCTGTTCCCGCAGTATGGCTCGAGAACCATGATCCCGACCGACGTGGGCCCGGGCGGAAACGACGCCTCGGCCATCTCGCAGTATCACGCCCTGTTCCTGCAGGTGAACAAGAAGATGTCCCATGGCCTGCAGGCCGGCCTCTCGTACACCCTCTCGCGCTTGAAGAGTAACAACGACGAGTCCCTCGGCGTCGGTGCCATCACGGGCAGCGCGTCCCAGGTCCCCCAGGACTACTTCGACATCTCGTCGGAGTACGGCCTGTCCGTTTTCGACCGGACCCATCGCTTCGTGGTCAACTACATCTGGGAGATCCCGG
>DAORUA010000090.1:0-11352 GCA_035432945.1 Vicinamibacteria bacterium
TTGGAGTCTGCAACTCGACTCCATGAAGCTGGAATCGCTAGTAATCGCGGATCAGAATGCCGCGGTGAATACGTTCCCGGGCCTTGTACACACCGCCCGTCACATCACGAAAGCCGGCTGTACTAGAAGTCGCTGCGCTAACCCGCAAGGGGGGCAGGCGCCCACGGTATGGTCGGTGATTGGGGTGAAGTCGTAACAAGGTAGCTGTAGGAGAACCTGTGGCTGGATCACCTCCTTTCTAAGGAAAGTGCTTTGAGGTGTTCAAAACGCACCTTTGATCCTTGAACAATTGCGAGCTTGTCTAGTTTTCAACGTTCCGTCCCCTCCTTCTGGGGCGCGGACTGCTCCTGGCGGGCAGCCTCTGCATTCGCAGAACAGCATTTTGAGATTCGATTCCGACCGGTTATTTCCGGGCCTATAGCTCAGCTGGTTAGAGCGCACGGCTGATAACCGTGAGGTCAGTGGTTCGAATCCACTTAGGCCCACCAACCCCTGATCTCAACCACGGGGCTGTAGCTCAGCTGGGGGAGCGCCGCCTTTGCAAGGCGGAGGTCGTCGGTTCGATCCCGACCAGCTCCACCATCCCGCTGCTCGGCTCGACACAATGCTTGATCTGGTTTCAATTTGGAAATGAACGCAGGTGCTTCGGCTGACGAGTCACCTGCGTTCCTGTCCCTGGACAGAAACCGCGGTCTTTGACTTCATAAGATATTCATCAAACTTCAACATTAAGAAGTAACAAGAAAATTAGTCAGTTAATACGTAACACGCACAAGATAAGCAAACAAGACGCACGAAAGTAATCAGCCACTTCGGTAGTACAAACGTTGTGGTCAAGCTACTAAGGGCGTACGGTGGATGCCTTGGCGCAGGACGGCGATGAAGGACGTGGCAAGCTGCGATAAGCCTCGGATAGCCGCAAACAGGCTCCGACCCGAGGATTTCCGAATGGGGCAACCCATCCAGGGTAATCCTGGATCACGTGGAATGAATACATAGTTCTACGTAGTCAACCCGGGGAAGTGAACCATCTCAGTACCCGGAGGAAAAGAAAGCAAATGCGACTCCCCTAGTAGCGGCGAGCGAACGGGGATGAGCCCAAACCTCTTTTATGTCAAGTCTGTCGACGTTGTAGAAGAGGGGTTGTAGGGCCGGACGTGGCGCTGGACAGCAGCGCCGGGAAGTTACAAATCGATCTCTTAGCCGAACAGTCTGGGACGGCTGGCGATACAGGGTGAAAGCCCCGTAGGCGAAAAGAGTGAGACTTCCTTGTCCGGTTCCTGAGTACCGCGGGGCACGTGAAACCCTGCGGGAATCTGGGAGGACCATCTCCCAAGGCTAAGTACGTGCCTGCGACCGATAGTGAACCAGTACCGTGAGGGAAAGGTGAAAAGAACCCCTATAGGGGAGTGAAATAGTACCTGAAACCGTGCGCTTACAAGCAGTTGGAGGGCGTTTCACCGGGGCAACCCGGTAAGCCTGACAGCGTGCCTTTTGCATAATGAGCCGGCTAGTTTTTCTCAGCGGCAAGGTTAAGCGTTAAGCGAGCCGTAGCGAAAGCAAGTCTGAATAGGGCGAATTAGTCGCTGGGAAAAGACGCGAAGCGAGGTGATCTACCCATGGCCAGGGTGAAAGTCGGGTAACACCGACCGGAGGCCCGAACCAGTGTTGGTTGAAAACAGCTTGGATGAGCTGTGGGTAGGGGTGAAAGGCTAATCAAACCTCGTGATTGCCCGTTCTCTTCGAAATAGCTTTAGGGCTAGCGTCGTGAGTTAGCTTCCGGGGGTAAAGTACTGAATGGACTAGGGCCTTTACCGAGGTACCGAATCCAATCCAACTCTGAATACCGGAAAGCCGCATCACGGCAGTCAGACAGTGGGGGCTAAGCTCCATTGTCAAAAGGGAAACAGCCCAGACCGTCAGCTAAGGTCCCAAAGTGCCGTCTTAGTGGTAAAGGATGTGGATCCGCACAGACAACCAGGAGGTTGGCTTAGAAGCAGCCATCCTTTAAAGAAAGCGTAATAGCTCACTGGTCAAGTGGGTCTGCGCCGATAATTCAACGGGGCTCAAGACGGCCACCGAAGCTACGGACTTGTCAGAGATGCGTCTCTGACAATTGGTAGAAGAGCGTTCCATACTCGATGAAGCCCGACCGACAAGGACGAGTGGAGGGTATGGAAGAGACCCTGCCGGCACAAGTAGCGATAAAACGTGTGAAAACCATGTTCGCCGTAAACCTAAGGTTTCCTGAGCTAGGTCAATCCGCTCAGGGTTAGTCGGTCCTAAGGCCAGGCCGAAAGGCGTAGCCGATGGAAAACGGGTCAACATTCCCGTACTGTCATGCAGCGATAAAGACCGATGGGGTGACGCAGAAGGGCAGATCAGCCTACAATTGGTAGCCCGCAAGGGTGATGTAGGTTCAAGGATGTACGAAGGCTTCGTTGGTAAATCCGTGAAGCTTTTTCCGAGATCCGATGTCGAGGGCCTCGGCCCGCAAAGTGATCGATCCCATGCTGCCAAGAAAAGCCTCTAAGGAGCTGTAGGGCGACCGTACCGCAAACCGACACAGGTAGGTGAGGAGAAAATCCTAAGGCGCTAGTGAGAATTCTCGTTTAGGAACTAGGCACATTAACCCCGTAACTTCGGGAGAAGGGGTGCTTCTTTGGGTCAGGAGACTTGCTTTCCAAAGCCCAAGGGAGTCGCAGCGAATCGGCTCAGGCGACTGTTTACTAAAAACACAGGGCTCTGCAAAGTCATAAAAACGACGTATAGGGTCTGACGCCTGCCCGGTGCCGGAAGGTTAAAGAGAGGGGTTAGGCGCAAGCCGAAGCTCTGAACTGAAGCCCCGGTAAACGGCGGCCGTAACTATAACGGTCCTAAGGTAGCGAAATTCCTTGTCGGGTAAGTTCCGACCTGCACGAATGGCGTAACGATCTGAAAGCTGTCTTAACGAGGGACACAGCGAACTTGTAGTACCGGTGAAGATGCCGGTTTCCCGCATCTAGACGGAAAGACCCCGTGCACCTTGACTACAACTTGATAGTGATTTCGGGCAAACGATGCGCAGCATAGGTGGGAGGCTTTGATGTCAGGCTTTTGGGCTTGGCGGAGCCATCGGTGAGATACCACCCTTCGTTTGTTTGGACTCTAACCTAGACCCGTAATCCGGGCCAGGGACATTATCAGGCGGGTAGTTTGACTGGGGCGGTCGCCTCCTAAAGAGTAACGGAGGCGCTCGAAGGTTCCCTCAGGCTGATTGGAAACCAGCCGTAGAGTGTAAAGGCAGAAGGGAGCTTGACTGCGAGACCTACAAGTCGAGCAGGTACGAAAGTAGGACTTAGTGATCCGGTGGTCCCGTATGGAAGGGCCATCGCTCAACGGATAAAAGGTACGCCGGGGATAACAGGCTGATCTGGTCCAAGAGTTCACATCGACGACCAGGTTTGGCACCTCGATGTCGGCTCATCGCATCCTGGAGCTGTAGAAGGTTCCAAGGGTTGGGCTGTTCGCCCATTAAAGCGGTACGTGAGCTGGGTTTAGAACGTCGCGAGACAGTTCGGTCCCTATCTGTTGTGGGCGAAGGAGATTTGAGGGGAGCTGTCCTTAGTACGAGAGGACCGGGATGGACGAACCTCTAGTGCACCAGTTGTCACGCCAGTGGCATCGCTGGGTAGCTACGTTCGGTAGGGATAAACGCTGAAAGCATCTAAGCGTGAAGCCCACCCCAAGATGAGATCTCCCGCAGGGTAACCTGCCTAAAGACCCCTGGAAGACTACCAGGTTGATAGGCCCGAGGTATAAGAGTCGAGCGCAAGCACAGACTTTCAGCTGACGGGTACTAATCGGTCGTGAGGCTTGACCATAGCGTTTGTACTGCTGGTGAAGTGAAGACTTCAAATTTTCGAAAGCGTCGTTTGCTATCGAGTGCGACTCGCAAGCGAGTCCGTTACAGCTAACTGATTTTCCCGGTGATCTTGGAGGAGGGGTCACACCCGTTCCCATTCCGAACACGGCAGTTAAGCCCTCCATCGCCAATGGTACTGCCAGGGCAACCTGGTGGGAGAGTAGGACATTGCCGGGATTTTTTCTTCTTCTTATTTCGAGTTTCGACCCCCTGAAAAGGGGATCCATGAGGCCCCGCTTCCCCATTTACGAATTCTTTTAAAGAATCGTGACGGGATTTCCGGGGCCTTTCGTTTTTGGGCCGCGCACCGCCGGTCCACCGAGGGCCCCGTCAGCGCGGGGTCTAGAATCACTCATCCGTATCCTGGAGGCCTCAAACCCCGATGTCCGGTCATTCGAAGTGGCACACGATCAAACACAAGAAGGGCGCCCTTGACGCGAAGAGGGGGAAGGTCTTCACCAAGCTGATCCGCGAAATGACCATCGCGGCGCGCATCGGCGGCGGCGATCCCGTCACCAACCCGCGCCTGCGCACCGTGGTCGACAAGGCCAAGGCCGCGAACATGCCCGCGGACAACGTGAAGCGGGCGATCCTGAAGGGCACCGGCGACCTCGAGGGCGTGAACTACGAAGACTTCACCATGGAAGGCTACGGCCCGGGCGGAGTGGCGGTGCTCGTGGAAGGGACCACCGACAACCGCAACCGCGCGGTCTCGGAAATCCGCCACATCTTCAGCAAGCACAACGGCAACATGGGAACCGCGGGCTGCGTGTCCTACCTCTTCCACCAGAAGGGTTACATCGCGATCGCGGCCGACAAGACCACCGAAGACAAGCTGATGGAAATCGCGCTGGAGGCGGGCGCCGACGATATCCAGAGCTCGCCCGAGGGCTTCGAGATCTACACCACCCCCCACGCCCACGAGGCGGTGCTGAAGGCGGTGAAGGACGCGGGCATCGAGCCCGACGACTCGGAAATCGGTAAGTACGCGGAGAATCTCATCGCCCTCGACGGCGGCAAGGCCTCCCAGATGGTCAAGCTCATCGAAGCCATGGAAGACAGCGACGACGTCAACAATGTCTGGACGAACTTCGACGCCAGCAGCGCGGACGAGTCCTAGGGCCGAGCCCTGATCGTCCTCGGCATCGATCCCGGTCTCGTCGTCACCGGCTTCGGTGTCATCGATCTGGGACCGAAACGAAAGCACCGCGTGATCGACTTCGGCGTGATTCGACCCCCGGTGAAGGCTCCGCTCGAAACCCGCCTCCTCGCGATCTTCCGCGGGCTTTCCGCGGTCATCGACAAGCACGCCCCCGAGCGGGTGGCGGTGGAAGGCATCTACCAGGCGAAGAACGTGCGCAGCGCGCTCACCCTCGGCCACGCCCGGGGCGCGGCGCTCCTCGCCGCCGCCGCCAGGGGCCTTCCCCTCGCCGCCTTCGCGCCCTCCACGGTGAAGGCCCACGTGAGCGGCTACGGCCTCGCGGACAAGCAGCAGGTCTCTTGGATGGTGAGCCGCCTCCTCGGCCTTCCCGCCGACCTCCTCCCCGGCGACGCCTCCGACGCCCTGGCCCTCGCCATCTGCGGCGCGGACCTCATGCCTGATCGCGAACCGGGGAAACTCCAATGATCGGCTTCCTCCGCGGCGTCCTGCTCCACAAGACCCCGCAGGAACTCATCCTCGACGTCGGGGGGGTCGGCTACCGCGTCCTCGTCCCGATCTCCACCTTCTGCCGCCTCGGCGACCAGGGTGCGCAGGCGCAACTCCTGATCCACACCCATGTGCGCGAGGACCAGCTCGTCCTGTATGGCTTTGCGACCCCCGCGGAGCTCGAGCTCTTCGAAAAGCTGATCAGCGTCAGCGGCGTCGGGCCGAAGGTCGCCCTCGGGGTCCTCTCCGGGATAGAGGCAGAGGACCTCGTGCAGGCCATACGCGGCAACGACGTCGCCCGCCTCACCCGGGTCCCCGGAGTGGGCAAGAAGACCGCGGAGAGGCTGATCCTCGAGCTCAAGGACAAGATCGCCGGGCTCCACGGCGGAACCGCGGAGCCGCAAGCGCCGTCGCCGAAGCGCACCGACCTCACCTCCGCGCTCGCGAACCTCGGCTATTCCGCGGCCGAGGCCGACCGGGCCGCGACCGAGGTCCTGCGGCTTCACCCCGACGCCTCGCTCGGGGACCTGCTTCGCGACGCCCTCCGCGTAATCTCTCGTCGTTAGACGCCCCATGGCCACCGAAGACCCCCGGCTCATCTCCCGCGCCCGACTGGACGACGACGTCCGCTTCGATGTCTCGCTGCGCCCTCTGCGTCTGGTCGACTACATCGGCCAGCGCAACGTCGTCGAGAACCTCAGCGTCTCCATCGAAGCCGCGAAAAACCGCGGCGAGGCCCTCGATCACATCCTCCTCTTCGGCCCGCCCGGCGTTGGAAAGACCTCGCTCGCCCACGTCATCGCCAACGAACTCGGCGTTCCCATCAAGACCACCTCCGGTCCCGTGGTGGAACGAGCCGGCGACCTCGCCGCCCTCCTCACCGCCCTCGACGATCGCGAGATCCTCTTCATCGATGAGATCCACCGCCTCGATGCCAAGGTCGAGGAGATCCTCTACCCGGCCCTCGAGGACTTCAGCCTCGACCTGATGATCGGCACCGGCCCCGGCGCCCGCTCGATGCGCGTGCCCCTCAAACCCTTCACGCTCATTTCCGCCACCACGCGCGCGGGCCTTCTCACCGCCCCGCTTCGCAGCCGGTTCGGCATCGTGATGCGCCTCGACCTCTACAGCGCCGAGGACCTCCAGATCATCGTCAACCGGTCGGCGAAGCTGCTCGGCGTCCCCCTCGACGAAGACGGCGCGCAGCAGATCGCCAGCCGAAGCCGCGGGACGCCCCGGATCGCCAACCGCCTGCTTCGCCGCGTTCGCGATTTCGCGCAGGTCCGCGCCCAGGGGCACATCACCGGAGCGGTGGCGGACGACGCGCTCAAGCTCCTCGCGGTCGATGACTTCGGCTTCGATGAAATCGATCGCAAGCTCCTCCTCACCATCATCGAGAAATTCAGCGGCGGCCCGGTGGGCCTTGGCACCCTCGCCGCCTCGATCGGCGAAGAGTCCGACGCGATCGAAGACATCTACGAGCCCTACCTCCTGCAGATCGGCTTCATCGATCGCACGCCCCGCGGCCGCGTCGCGACCCCCCGGGCCTACAGGCACTTCGGCCTCGACCGACCCGAGGCCGATCGTCCGCAGAAGAAACTCTTCTGAAGACGCAGGATTTCGACTTCGACCTGCCGCCCGACCTCATCGCGCAGGCGCCGCTTCCGGACCGGGATGCTTCGAGGCTGCTCACCCTCGATCGAGGCACGGGCGCTATCGGGCACAACCGATTCCTGGCCCTGCCGGACCTCCTGCGGGAGGGCGATCTCCTCATCGTGAACCGGAGCAAGGTTCTTCCCGCCCGGCTTCTCGGCCACACCAGCGGCGGCGGCCGGGCCGAGGTCCTCTATCTCTTTCCCGAGCCCGGAGGCGACGACACGTTTCGCGCCATGGTGCGGCCGGGCCGGAAGCTCAGAGTGGGCGCGGTGGTGACCCTGGGAGAACACGAGCGGTGCCGCGTGGTCGCGGTTCATCAGGATGGGGCCCGCACCATGAAATTCGAAGGCGAGGCGAAGGTCCTCGACCTGCTCCTGAAGATCGGCCACCTGCCCCTGCCCCCCTACATCGATCGAGCCGACGGCCCCCTCGACCGGGAGCGCTACCAGACGATCTACGCCCGGGAACCGGGGAGCGTCGCCGCTCCCACCGCGGGCCTTCACTTCACCACCGCCCTCCTCGACCGCATCCGCGAACGGGGCGCCATCGTCCACGAGATCATGCTCCACGTCGGGCCGGGCACGTTCGCCCGGGTCGACGTCGACGACATCGCGGAGCACCGCGTCGCTCCCGAGAAGATCTTCGTGCCGGAGGACACCGCGGACGCCTTCGCGACGGCTCGGGCCCTCGGTCGCCGCGTGATCGCGGTTGGCACCACCACCGTTCGCACCCTCGAAAGCGTGGTCAAGGATGGCCGTCTCGAGGCGGGCGAGGGCGAGACGGACCTCGTGATCCGTCCCGGTCACCGCTTCCAGGCCGTCGACGCCCTGGTGACGAACTTCCACCTTCCGAAATCGTCGCTCCTCTTCCTGGTCGCCGCGTTCGCGGGCCGCGAGGCCGTCCTCTCCGCCTATGCCGAAGCCATCCGCTCGGGATACCGCTTCTACAGCTACGGCGACGCGATGTTCATCCACTGAGCCCGCCCGGGCCCAAGGCTTAAACTCCCCCCACTCTATGAATACCACCCGCCACCGCGCGATCAGCTCTCTGATAGCACTCGGAGCCCTGATCCTTCTGAGCGCCACCGCCTGCAAGCTCGACCAGGTCGATGTTCCCGCCACCAACCCGAATCCCCCCGTGGGCGCGCTTCCCTCGCCCTCCCCGATCGGAAGCGTGGTGCTTCAGCCCGGTTCGCCGGGTTCAACGCCCACCCCCGCCCCGCAGCCTTCGTCCGCTCCCACCGCCTCTCCGAGCGGAAGCGCCACACCGAACCCGAGCCAGGGCAGCTGCTCCCTCGCCTCGATGCCCGAGGGCTCTCCCTGCCGCGCCGAGGCCCCCGCCTTCCTGGCCCAGGTCGAGGCCGCCCAGGCCGACGTCCTCCGAACCCGGCCCGACCTTTTCGAGGGGGGACGCGTCCGAAGTGAGGACGCATACGTCCAGGAAGTGGCCCGGGTTCTGCGCACCCGGGGCCTGTGCGCCGCGCAGGGCGGCCCCAAGGACGAGGTCGCGGTCAAGTCGACGAACGAATGGAACGACCAATACGACATCGTGCTCGGCAACGGCCAGCCCTGGACCAGCTACCAGGTGACCTGCCGCCCCGCCCGCTTCTAACCCTCCCCCTGAAGGTCGCATGACAGAACCCGATATCACCCAATTGAACGAAGTCGTTCGCGAGCAGTCGCTGCGAGTTCAGGCCGCCGCCGCCGAGATCCGGAAGGTGATCGTGGGCCAGCCGGCACTCGTCGATCGCCTCCTGATCGCACTCCTGTGTCGAGGCCATCTCCTGGTCGAGGGTGTCCCCGGCCTCGCCAAGACTCTCGCCATCAAGACCTTCTCGAAGGTGCTCGACCTCTCCTTCTCGCGGATCCAGTTCACCCCCGACCTCCTCCCCGCCGACCTCGTGGGCACTCTCGTCTTTCAGCCGAAGTCGGGGGAGTTCACGGTCCGCAAAGGCCCGGTCTTCGCGCACCTCGTCCTCGCCGACGAGATCAACCGCGCCCCCGCGAAGGTCCAGTCCGCCCTCCTCGAAGCCATGCAGGAGAGGCAGGTCACCATCGGCGATTCGACCTACATCCTTCCCGAACCGTTCCTCGTCTTCGCCACCCAGAACCCGATCGAGCAGGAGGGCACCTACCCGCTCCCCGAAGCCCAGGTCGACCGGTTCCTGATGAAGGCGCGGATCGACTACCCGAAGAAGGAAGAGGAGCGCCAGATCCTCGATCGCATGCTCCTCGTCACCGCCGACGAACTCGGGGTCAACAAGCGCCTCGATCAGGCCTCCGTCCTCGCCCTCGCCAAGCTCGTGCGCAGCATCCATCTCGACGAACGGGTCCGCAACTACATCATCGAGATCGTGACCGCCACGCGGAAGCCCCGCGAGGTGGGACTCGGAGACCTCTCCCACCTCATCAGCTTCGGCGCCTCCCCCCGCGGCACCCTCGCCTTCTCCGAGGCCGCGCGCGCGGTGGCTTTCCTGCGGGGCCGCGCCTACGTGGTTCCCGAGGACGTGAAGGAGATCGCCAGGGACGTGCTGCGTCACCGCATTCTCCTCACCTACGAAGCCGAGGCCGAGAACGTCACCAGCGACGCGGTGGTGGATCGCATCCTGGAACGCGTCGAAGTTCCCTGACCTCCGGTTCCGCTCTCGTTAAGGAACAAGGAACGGTGTCGACCCTCGACCGAGAGACGCTGCGCAAGATCCGCAGGATCCGGCTGCACACCCGCCTGATCCTCGAGTCCGGCATCGTGGGCAGCTATCACGCCGCCTTCAAGGGACGCGGCATGGAATTCGCCGAGGTTCGGGAATACCAGCCCGGGGATGACGTCCGCACCATCGACTGGAACGTGACCGCGCGGTCCGGGGTGCCCCACGTCAAGAAGTACATCGAGGAGCGCGACCTCACCCTGCTCCTTCTCATCGACATCTCGGGCTCCTCTTCATTCGGCTCGCGCTATCTCGCCAAGCGCGATCTCGCCGCGGAGTTGTCCGGCGTCCTCGCCTTCTCCGCGGTGGCGAACAAGGACCGGGTGGGCGCGGTTCTCTTCTCGGATGAAGTCGAGATGTTCATTCCGCCCTCGCGCGGAGAGATGCACGCTCTCCGCATCGTGCGCGATACCCTGGTGCACCAGAGCCGGTCGAAGGGCACCTCCATCCACAAGGCCCTTCGCTTCGCCCGCGGCATCCTCAAGCGGAGGTCCATCGTCGCCATCGTCTCGGACTTCCAGGACCACGGATACGAAAAGGCGCTCGCCGCGCTCCGGCGGAAGCACGACGTGTTCGCCCTCCACCTCTCCGACCCCCGCGACAAGTCGATCCCGGACGTGGGCCTCGTCCGCCTCACCGACCCGGAAACCGGGGAACTCGTGGTCGTGGACACGAGCGATCCGAGAGTCCGGGCCGCCCTCACCCCCACCGACGTCGAGGAAACCCGCGCCGGGCTCAGGCAGTGCGGGGTCGACTCCCTGTCCCTGATCACGTCCGAGCCTTACGACCGCCCCCTTCAGGGCTTCTTCAAGGGAAGAGAGAAGCGGCGTTGAAGTCCTTTCTCGGGATCTCTCTCTTCCTCGCCCTGGCCCAGGCCGGGGTCCAGGGGCCCGTCATCGAGGTCCGGCCGAGCACCGCCAATGTCTCGATCGGCGAGCGCTTCCAGGTCGTGGTGGAAGCGAGAGGCCCGAACGGCACGGCCTGGGAGTTCCCGAAGCAGATCAACGACGGCTCGGTCGAACTCATCCAATCGAATCCCTCGACCGCGCTCGCGAACAGCGTCACCTATGACGCCCAGGTCTTCGCCATCGGAGCGGAGGGCCGCATCCCCGAGATCGAGGTGCCCTACCAGGCGGCCGATGGCTCGAAGGGATCGGTGAAGAGCGCGCCGGTTCCGCTCAACATCGTCTCCACCCTCGACCCGAACGACCAGAACCCGGCCCCCGCCGACTTCGCTCCGCCTCTTCCCGTCCTCGTCTCCCGCGCCTTCTGGGTCGCGAGCACCCTCGCCGGTCTCCTTCTCATCGCCGCCCTGGTGGCCCTCGTCCGCCGCGTCCGATTCCCGAAGAAGCCCGTCGATCCAAAGGTGACGCCCGCGATATCGCCCGAGGAAGAAGCGCTCACCGGGCTCGACAAGCTCGCCACCGCGCGCGCCGCCCT
>DAORUA010000091.1:0-3968 GCA_035432945.1 Vicinamibacteria bacterium
AACTACGACAAGTTCGCGTGGCGGGTCTACAAGAGCCCCCATTTCGAGGTCTACTACTACCCCGAGTTCGAGCAGCATCTCGGCCGCCTGGTTTCATACCTGGAAAGCGGCTACCAGCACATCTCCTCCGAGCTGAAGCACGAGATCCAGACGTCGATCCCCGTGGTCTTCTACAAGACCCACTCGGAGTTCGAGCAGACGAACCTCTACCCGGACTTCATTCCCGAGCAGGTGCAGGCGTTCACCGAGCCCGTTCGCAACCGGATGGTGATTCCCGCGGACGGCGCGCCCGACCGCCTTCAGGGCCTGATCACCCATGAACTGGCCCACGTCTTCGAGTTCGATCTCATCCCCCAGGGCATCTTCTCGCGCAACACGCCCCTGTGGGTCGGGGAAGGCCTCGCCGACTACCTGCGCGGGGAGTGGGACTCCCACGACCTGATGACCGTGCGCGACGCCGCCCTCAACGACCAGGTGCCCCGCATGTCCAAACTGGAGGTGGCGGGCGGGAGAACCGACTACAACCTCGGCCATGCCACCTTCGACTTCATGGCGGCCCGGTTCGGAAAGGAGGGAATCCGTCAGTTCCTCTACACCCTGCGGAAGAGCATCATCACCACCTCCGAGGACAGCATTTATCAGCAGACCTTCCGGATGACTCCCAAGGAGTTCGACGAGGCTTTCGAAAAGTGGCTCAAGGAACGCTTCAAGCCGTTCCGCGACCGTCAGCGTCCCACCGACTACGGCACCGAGATCTCTCCGGATCCGGAGAAGACATCGTTTTCCCAGGTGTACGCCTTCGCCCCGTCTCCTTCGGGCGAACTGGTCGCCGCCATCACCGGCAACCGGAACGACGGCGAGGCCGACATCGTCATGCTGTCGGCGCGGGACGGGTCGGTGGTGAAGAACCTCACCGGGGGCTACACCGGGAAATACGATGGCGTGACCTTCCCGGGCGAAGGTTTCGTGACCGGCCGTACCCTCGACTTCTCGCCGAAAGGCGATGCGGTGGCCTTCATCGGACGGACGGGCAAGGGGCGAAGCCTCTTCCTGGTCTCGCCGCTCTCCGGAGAGGTGAAGCGGAAGATCCCCATCGCTCTCGATGAGGTGGAGTCGCCCTGCATCCTTCCCAACGGAAAGCAGGTTCTCTTCGCCGCCACCCGGGAGGGTGTGGCCGACATCTACCTCATGAACCTGGAGACCGGCGAGTACAAGAACCTCACCAATGACGCGTTCTTCGACGCCAACCCGAGGATCTCGCCGGACGGAACCCTGGTGGTCTACAACCGAAGGGTGAGCGGCAACTACAAGGTCGTGATGTTCCCCCTCGGCAACCCGTCGCGGCGCATAGACCTCACCTACGGGCCCTTCGCCGACATGTCTCCCTACTTCTCGAGCGATGGTTCGGAGGTCTTCTACTCCTCGAACGAGGATGACGGGATCTACAACCTCCGGAGCATCGACATCAAGACGGGCGTGATCCGCCAGTTCACGAACACCATGGGGGGAAACATGGCCCCCGCGCCCCTGAAGACCTCCATGGGCGATCGGGTCGGCTTCATCAGCTACTTCAAGGGCGCCTATCAGCTGTACACCCTCGATCCGGCCGAGCACACCACCGAAGTGGAGCAGGCCTCGTCCGCTCCGACCGAGGTCGTGGACTTCCAGCCCGACGTGACCCACCAGGTGGTGGCGGAGAACAAGCGGCGGAAGCGGCTGTTCGAGGGCCTCTATCTCGAGGGGCGGCCTCCGCTCAACGTCGGGGTCACGTCGAACGGCGACTTCTTTGGGGGATCGCAGGTGGCGTTGACCGACGTTCTCGGCGATCAGAGTTTCCTGTTCACCGTGGAGTCGGTCCGTGACTACCGGAACTATTCGGGCCAGTACACGAATCTCTCGTCGCGCTGGAACTGGGGGGTGCTCGCCTCGGACTTCACCCGTTACTACTTCCCACAACTCTATTCATACAGCTATTCGCGTTCGGACGCCGTGGCCACCGAGCGATACACGGGCGCCGCCGCCTTCGCCGTCTATCCGCTCGACAAGTTCAACCGCATCCAGTTCTCGGCGGGCTTCACCAGGATCAGGTCGGAATACCAGGATCCGACCATCCAGCAGGAAATCGCGGACCAGGCCGCCTCCTATGGCGGCCAGGTGCCGATATACGACGGCAGCTCTTTGCCCTTCTCCGTCACCTACACCCGGGAGACCACGCGTTTCCGTGAATTCGGGCCTCTGTCCGGCTCCACCGCCAACCTGAGATTCGAGTATGCCCCGGGAATCAACGGCCTCATCTCTCGCCGGACCTTCGATTTCGACGTCCGGAAATACATGCGGGTGGGGGGGACCTCCATGCTCCTGGCCACACGCCTTCATGCCTATGTTTCGAGGGGAGATCAGCCCCAGCTATTTGCCTTCGGCGGAAACATGGAGATGCGGGGCTACGACTACTACTCGTTCGTGGGTTCCGAGGGCTTCTACGCCAACGCCGAGCTTCGGATTCCGCTGATCGACCTCATGGCCACCCCCATCGGCCTCCTCGGCCCGGTGCGCGGCACGGTGTTCGGGAACATCGGCGGCGCCAAGTACCCGGGTCAGCCCTACGACTTCTGGACCACGGGCCCGGGAGTGTCCTACGTGAACGATCCGCTCTTCGGGCAGGCGGTCGATGGCCGCCGGCTGGTCGACGGGCGGGCCTCGTACGGCATCGGACTCCAGGCCTTCCTCCTGGGCATGCCCATGCACTTCGACTGGAGCTGGCTCACGGACCTGCAGGTGCGGAGCCTGTCTTCGCGGTTCCAGTTCTGGATCGGATACGACTTCTAGCCGACGCGAAATCGGGGAGGGTCTCCCCGGGAATGCCGGCTTGGGGTAGAATCAACGGCTCTATTTCGGGTCTAGACGGAGGCCACCTTGGTTTACGCAATTGTCCGCTCCGGCGGAAAACAGTACCGTGCCGAACCCGGAGCGAAGCTCCAGGTCGATCGGCTCACCAGCAATGTCGGCGACAAGATCACGTTCTCGGACGTGCTCCTCGTCAGCACCGATGCCGGCGTCTCCGCCGGCAACCCGGTTTCGGGCGCTTCGGTTTCCGCCACCGTGATCGCGCAGATCCGCGACACCAAGGTGCGCGTCTTCAAGTTCAAGCACCGCAAGCACTACAAGAAGACCCGCGGCCACCGGCAGTACCTCACCACCGTCCGCGTTGACGGCGTTTCGGCCTAAGGAGCACCAGAGCAATGGCTACCAATAAAGGCGGCGGATCGTCCCGCAACGGCCGCGACTCCAACTCGCAGCGGCTCGGGGTCAAGGCCTTCGGCGGCGAACTGGTTTCCGGCGGCAGCATCATCGTGCGCCAGAAGGGCACCGGCTTCAAGGCCGGGAAGAACGCCGGCCTCGCGAAGGACCACTCGGTCTTCGCCAAGGTGAGCGGTCACGTTCTTTTCGAAGATCATGGCGGCCGCGGGAAGTTCATCAGCATCGTCCCGGTCGAGGCGTAAGCGCTTTCCGAAGCGCCGCAAAACCCTCACCCGAGGGCTTAGAGCTTCCCCGGTCCTGGTTTAGATAGTGTTCGTCGACCGCGTCAAGATTTTCGTAAAAGGCGGGGACGGCGGACGCGGCTGCTCGAGTTTTCGTCGGGAGACCTTCGTCCCCATGGGCGGCCCGGACGGCGGTAACGGCGGCTCGGGTGGAGACGTCATCCTGGTGGGCCGGGTGAACCAGAACACGCTCCTTCCCCTGCGATTCCACACCGAGTTCCGGGCCAAGCGCGGCGGCCACGGCGGCCCGAGCAACCGGACCGGCCGCGATGCTCCGGACACTCGAATCGACGTGCCCCTCGGGACCATCGTCCGTGAAGAGGGCACCGACGTGGTCATGGGCGAGGTCGTGGCGGACGGGGAAGAGCTCCTGATCGCGAAGGGCGGTCGCGGCGGCCGCGGCAACAAGAGCTACCTCTCGAACATGAA
>DAORUA010000091.1:4068-9380 GCA_035432945.1 Vicinamibacteria bacterium
GAACTCAACGCATTCTCCGAGGCCCTTGCCAGCCGTCCGCGCGTGATTGTGGCCAGCAAGCGCGACCTCGTCCGCGAAGACGAGGATCCGCTGCCCTCCATCCAGGAGATCGCCAAGCGGGAGGGTCTCGAGCTCTTCGAAATCTCCGCGGCTACCGGTCAGGGCCTGAAGGAACTCGTCCGGCGCCTCGCGACCCTCCTCCAGACGCCGCGGGAGGACGCTTGACCCTTCTCCGCGTCGGCCTCCTGGGAGGTTCCTTCGATCCGGTTCACTACGGCCACCTTCGAGCCGCGCAGTGGGCTCTCGAGACGTTCGCGCTCCAGCAGGTGCGGCTCGTGCCCGCGCGCCAGTCTCCTTTCAAGGGGCCGTGCGTGGCGTCGGATGCGGATCGGCGCGCCATGCTGGAACTCGCGGTCGAAGGCAACCCCGCCCTGGCGGTCGAAGCCTGCGAGCTCGATCGGGAGCCCCCGAGCTACACCGTGGACACCCTGAAGACGCTGATCGCGCGCTCGCCGGAGGCCCTCTTCACCCTGATCCTCGGCTCGGACGCGGCGACGGGGCTCGACCGCTGGAAGGACAGCGCCGAGGTCCGCCGGTTGGCGGAGATCCGCGTGCTGGCCCGGCCCGGGAATCCAGCCGTCGACCCGGCGGTTGTTCCCTTCGAGGGGCTCGCCATTTCATCGACGGACATTCGCGACGCGGTCCGGGCGTCGAGGTCCATTCGCTATCTCACTCCCGAATCGGTGCGGCTCTACATCGAGGAGAAAGGCCTTTACAAGTGAACGCCATTGAGTTCTGTCGAACCGCCGCGCGGGCGGCGCTCGCCAAGCAGGCCGAGGATGTCGTGGTGCTCCACCTGTCGGAGGGTTCCGGATTGGCGGACGGGTTCACCATCGCCACCGGCAAGAACCAGCGCCAGGTGGTGGCCATCGTCGACGCCATCGAGGAAAAGCTGCGGCTGGAAGGGGTGAAACCCCGGCATCTCGAGGGCTATCCGCGGCGGGAGTGGATCCTGATGGATTACGGCCCGTTCGTGGTTCACGTGTTCACGCCGAGGAGCCGCGAGTTCTACGACCTCGAACGTCTGTGGGGCGGCGCCAAGCGCGAAGAGGTCAAGGATTGAACCCGGAGCCCCTGATCGCCGCCTCCAAGGCCATGCGGGATCTGGCGTCGTGGCTGCCCCGGGTGGCGGCCGCGTCGGCGCCCGTCGTGATCGAGGGGGAAACCGGGTCGGGCAAGGGGCGCGTCGCGGAGGCCCTGCACGACTTGAGTCCCCGCCGGGGGGGTCCCTTCGAGGTTCTGTCCTGCGGGGCCATCGCGGAGTCGCTCGCCGACTCGGAGTTCTTCGGCCACGCCCGGGGTGCTTTCACCCACGCGTTCGAGGCCCAGGGCGGGCGGATCGAGCGGGCAAACGGCGGCACCCTCGTTCTCGACCATGTGGAGGACCTGGCCCTTTCCATCCAGGCCAAGCTCCTGCGGGCCATCGAGGACGGAACGATTCAGCGCCTCGGGGAGAGCGCCAGCCGGCCGGTGGACGTCCGGTTCGTGGCCACCTCGCGCGGGCCGCTCAAGGAGGCCATCGCCCTGGGGACGTTCCGGGACGACCTGTATCACCGCCTGTCCGTGATCACGATACCCATTCCGCCGCTGCGGGAGCGGGTCGAAGACATTCTCCCCCTGGCCTACGCTTTTCTGGCCTCGGAGCGACGAGCCGGAAAGACCCGGGCCTCGGCGTTCTCGGACACGGCGGGTCAGATCCTCTCAGCCTACTCGTGGCCCGGAAACGTGCGCGAACTGCAGTCGGCGATCGAACGGGCCATCCTTCGGAACGAGGGCGATGGCCCGATTGAGGCATCCTCCCTGCCCAAACACATGCTGAGTGCTGATACTGTCTTGCGTTCGTTCCATTCCGAACAGCCAACCCTGAAGGAATTGGAGCGCGTTTACATCCTGTGGGTGCTGGAACACTCGGAGGGGACGAAGGCGGATGCCGCGAAGACGCTCGGCATCTCGCGCAAGTCTCTCTGGGAGAAATGCAAGCGATTTGGAATCGCGTGATCGAATCACGCGGGTCGTGGTGGAAAGACGAAGAATAAGGAGAGAAGATCGGAAATGGACACAAAGACGCTCAAGCTCTATCGGAAGCGCCTGGTCGATCAGAAGACCGACATAACGAAGGGATACGACAAGACTCGCTCGCAAGGCAAGCAGGTCGACTCCGACGTTTCCCATGACCCGGTCGACAAGGCCGCCAACTCCTACACCAAGGAGTTCCTGTTCAGCCTCTCGAACAAGGAGCGCGACGAGATCCAGATGATCGACGATGCCATCGTCCGGATCGACGAGAAGCGTTTCGGGGCCTGCATCGTGTGCGGCGACGACGTCGAGCGCAAGCGGCTCGAGGCCGTGCCCTGGGCCAAGCACTGCCTGAGCTGCCAGGAGAAGATCGAAGCCGGGATCATTTAGGCGAAAAAGTCCCGCATGACTCTCTTCTGGACGAGGACCTGGGATGCGCTTTCGGGCGCCCTCTTCCCCACCGCGTGCGTGGCCTGCGGGAACCTCGTCTCCGCCCACGATCCGCCGCTGTGTCAGGAGTGCTGGGACCGGCTTCCGTTGATCGCCGGGCCCGTGTGCACTTGCGGTTCTCCCCTGCCCGGGGCCGATGGCGAAGTCTGCGGCCGTTGTCGGCGCGGTCGTTCTCCGATTCTCGAGGGCGCTTCGCTGGGGGCCTATGCCGGGCCGCTGCGCGATTGCGTGGTTGCCCTCAAGTACGGGGGCCGGCACAGGACCGCGACGCGCCTGTCGGTCCGCCTCCTTGAAAGCGGGCGGTGCCGGCACATCCTGAACGCCTCGGATGTGATCCTCGGCGTGCCGCTGCATCCCGACCGGGAACGCGGCCGGGGGTTCAACCAGGCGGACCTGCTGGCGCGCGCGCTCGCGCGGAACTGCGGCCTTCCCGTATCCCGCGGCCTGGCCCGGACCAGGAACACGCGATCCCAGACCGCTCTCTCCGCGGGAGACCGGCGACGGAACGTCCGGGCCGCCTTCGCGGTTCGTCCCGATCCCCTGCTCGAGGGCGCCGCGGTGGCCCTGGTCGATGACGTCACCACCACCGGGGCCACGCTTCGCGAGTGCGCGGCCGTCCTGCTCGCGGGCGGAGCACGGGAAGTTCGTTCCATCACGGTGGCTCGCGCAGAATAGGGTCTGTCATGGCGCTCATCCGGAGGAACCAATGAAACCGAAGACTCTCTCCCGGCTCGGCCTCGCCGCGCTCGTGGCTCTGATGCCTGGATCGTCGTTCGCGTGGAGTGATTCGGTCTACCGCCTGGTGATTCGAAAAGCGATCGATACCCTGCCCAAGGGCCAGAAGAAGTACTTCGAAGACCACAAGTACGAGATGCCGAGTCTCACCCCCGACGAAGATCCGCCGACCCGGCCGGAAGGGCGCCGGTTCGCCATGGACCTCCTGGGGCGGTTCCCGTTCAAGGACGTCCCCCAGGACGAGGCCTCGGTCAAGGCCAGGGCCGATATCCGGGTGGTGGGCCGGCTCCCGTTCCTCCTGATCGAGGCCCAGGCGCGGCTCACCGCGGCGTTCAAGGAGGGCGACAAGGAGAAGATCCTCCAGGCCGCGGACGAGGTGGCCATCCTCGCCGCCGACCTCAACAACCCGCTCCTCATGACCGAGAATTTCGACGGCCAGAAGACCGAGCAGGCGGGCGTCGCCAAGAGACTCGCGGCCCGGCTGCCCGAAGACATGGAGGGGCGCCTGAAGATCAACCCGGAGGCGGCCCGACTGCTCGAGAATCCGCGGGAATACATCTTCTCCACCATGGTGCGGAGTCACATCTGGGTGGACAACATTCTCTATGCGGACAGCCTCGCCTACCGGGGGAAGTCCTCTTACGCGGGCGCCTTCTTCGAGGCGTTCGAGCTTCGCGCGGGACGGCTCCTGAGCGATCTTCTCTCGAGCGCCGCCGCGGACGTGGGCAGCTTCTGGTATACCGCATGGACCGAGGCGGGACGGCCGGAATTGAAGTGAGCCCGCAATCTCGGCTCAAGACCGCCGAACCGACTTCCTGAAGTCTCGAGAACACATTGCTTTCAACCACCCCCACCGAGCCGCGGCCCGAAGACGTGCAGATGGTGGCCCATTGCCTGGAGGGCGACGGCGCGGCCTGGGAGACGTTGGTGGCGAAGCACCGGCGACGTGTCTTCAACATCGCATACAAGTTCACCGGGCGGCACGACCGCGCCGAGGATCTGTCCCAGGAGATCTTCCTGCGCGTCTTCAAGAACCTCGGCAAGTTCGATCCCTCGGCCGATTTTTCGAAGTGGCTGGCGTCGGTGGCCCGAAACCACTGCATCGACAACTATCGGTCGACGCGGCGGGAGCAACGGACCATGGTGGACGACGGAATGGCCTTCGATCTGGCGGTGGCGCCCCTTTCCACCAATCCGTTGCGCTCCATCGAGGCTTCGGAGGCGAAGGAGTTCCTGCGTTCCGGGCTCGCCATGCTTCCGGAGAAGCTCCGGGAGGCGGTGGTCCTGCGCGACCTCAAGGGCCTCGCCTACGAGGAGATGGCGGTGAAGCTTTCCCTGCCCGTCGGAACGATCAAGAGCCGCATCAACCGGGGTCGCGAGGAACTGGCAAGAGCCCTCCGCGCCAAAGGGCCCCGGTGAACCGGCCATATGTTTGAAGGAGAAGACCGTGGATCTTTCGATTGAGAAGCTTGGCGACGCGACCGTCATCCGCATCCAGACCCCCCGCGTGGTCTACCCGCTGCTCCCAACCCTGGTGGCGAAGACGAAGGAGGCGGTGGACGGCGGGGCGCGGTCGCTGATTCTGGACCTTCAGGCCGTGTCCTACATCGACAGCGCGACCATCGGCTGCATCATGGACATCTATCGCCTGGCCAAGGACCAGGGAGGCGGGCTGCACATCCTGGCCCCCCAGGCGCGGGTCGAGACCATGCTGTCCATGGCCGGCGTCCACAAGATCGTGCCCATCTTCCGGGAGGAGGAAGAAGCCCTCAAGGCCTTCGCGCCCCCGGCCGGGAAGCAATAATGTCGAAGACACGCGCCGTCCGCCTGTCCACCGGTTTCGAAGTGCCGCTCGATGGCGATCTCCTCGCCATCATCGAGGCGCTCTACAAGGAAATCACCCTCGGCAACGTCCTCAATTCATCTTTCGAGACCATGCGCGCGGAGATCCTCGCCGTCATCGACCAGATGACCGCCTCCGAGCGGCGGGCCTACCTCGCCGAATCGCTCTTCCTGAACTCCGTCACCTACGAGAACGAGATGCTGTCGGC
>DAORUA010000091.1:9480-11272 GCA_035432945.1 Vicinamibacteria bacterium
GCGGCCGCCTGCCTGGCCTTCTCGGCCATTTCGGCGTCCTGCTCCTTCTTGAGCTCGACCGCGCGCTTCTGGAGGAGCTGGGCTTCTTCCATGAGGCTGTTGCGGGTGGCGGGATTCCGGGTCAGCTTGGCCTGTTCGCGAAGAAGGAGGCCCTTGTAGATCAGGGCTTCCACGAAGTCGCCCTTGATGGTGAGGGCCTTGTCCACGAACACCATGCCCTCGTCGGCGAGCTGCTTCTTGCGGTCGTCGTCGAGAAGGGGGCCGCGGTAGCACTGATCCCAGTAGAAGGTAGCCACGGTGTAGTAGCCCTTGGGGTCCTTGGGGTCGAGTTCCGCGCACACCTTGAGCTGGTTGACCGCGTCGTCGAATCGGCCGCGGCCGGCGCCTCCGTCCTCCACGGGGACGCCCTTTTCATCCCAGAGGGTCTTGTTGTAGAAGCCGGCGAGCGCGCCGCAGGCCTTGGCATCCTTGGGGGCGAGCTCGACCGCCTTCTTGTAGGCCCCTTCCGCCTCGTTCACCTTGCCGAACTTCTCGTAGAGGTTGGCCATGGCGAAGAGGTTCTGGAGGTTGCCCGGTTCGCTGTTGGTCAGTTCGCTCGCGTATTTCATGGCGGTGTCGAAATCGCGGTATGGGTCGTCGGCGTAGATACCGATGAGGGCGGAGAGGGCGTTCTTCTTGAGGACGGGGTATTTCTTGTCGTCGGCGGAGGCGCTGGCGGCGAGAACCGTCTTGTAGTCCTTGATCGCGGACTCGAGGTTGACGTTGGTGTCTTCCTTCCCGGGACGGAAGAGCTGGTGGTAGGAGCTTCCCCGGTAGAAGGTGGCCTCGATGCTGGAGGGATCCTTCTGGAGCACGATGTCGTATTCCTCGATCGCTTTCCTGAAGCTCTCGTCCTTGTAGAGCTTGTGCCCTTCACGAAGCGCCGTCTGCGCTTGAACCCGCGCGCAATTCAGTACGGGAATTGCCAGGAGAATGACGGCCAGGGTCCGAATCGCGTGCCTCATGTTGGTGTCTTTCAAAGGGGCTTGGTTCTCGTCACCCGCTTTTCTCGGGCGGGGGACGAGGGATTTGGGAGCTTGTTCTCCGAAACGGCGACCTTGGTCGAGGAGGTTCGGCCCGTTGGAGGATGGATCGATTGAGGGAAGAAAGCTGACGACTCCGACGAATTGTAGGGCAGCGATCAAAGTTACGTCAACGATTGATGTCTTTCGCGCGTCTTCTGTCTATAGTGCGTGGTGAATTATCTTACCGGCGGCCGAGCGATCCCCGCGAGCGCCTGCTGAAATGTCGCCAAAGAATGCGCGGCAATTCGTTGACAGTGTTTCGCCGCGGTGTCTAGAATTCGAAGACTTACCCGACGAGAACCGTTTCGGAAATTTGGTTCTTCATTGACCTCATCCACCATCGAAACGTCTCTTGATCTCGAAAGACAAGAGCGAGGTGACAGATGGAACGAAAACTGTTTGCAGACTTAGTTGAATCGGACACAAAGGGTCACCGACCCAAGCGAAGTCTGGTCTTTTCCATTTCTGTGGCGCTTCATGCGGCGGGGCTCCTGGCGGTGGTGATTGTCCCCCTGCTCCAGGCTCAGGAACTTCCCGAGCCCGCGGCTGCGGTCAAGGCGTTCTTCGTCGAGCCGGCCGCCGCTCCTCCTCCTCCTCCTCCCCCCCCTCCCCCGGCGCCCAAGGTCGTGCAGCAGCAGGCCCCCCCTCCGGTCCAGGAGACGAAGTTCGTGGCCCCCGTGGAAGTGCCCCAGGAAATCAAGCCCTCCGCCGGCATCGACCTCGGCGTT
>DAORUA010000092.1:0-11217 GCA_035432945.1 Vicinamibacteria bacterium
TCTCGAAGGCGGCCACCGAGGCCGGGAAGACGACGTGGGCCAGTTCCGCGGTCTTCGTCATGAAGATGTCCTGGACGATCAGCATGTCGCGAGTCGCGAGCAGGTGGCCGGCCCGGGTGATGTCGGCTTCCGAGGAAGCGGGGTTCTCGCCGATCACGTAGAGCGCGCGAAGGTCGCCGTGCTCCATCGAGTCGAACATCTGGGTGAGGTGGAGGCCGTATTTCGGAATGATGGGCACTCCCCAGGCCTGGCCGAAGCGTTTCCGCGCCGCCGCGTCCTTCTCGATGTCCTGGAAGCCTGGCAGCTTGTTGGGAATGGCGCCCATGTCGCCCCCGCCCTGGACGTTGTTCTGGCCGCGGAGGGGATTGAGGCCGCTGCCGTAGCGGCCGACGTGGCCGGTGAGCAGGGCGAGGTTGATGAGGGAAAGGACGTTGTCGACCGCGTTGTGATGCTCGGTGATCCCGAGGGTCCAGCAGAGGATGGCGCGGTCGGCGCGGGCGTACAGGTGGGCGAGTTCACGAATGGAGGCCGCGGGAATCCCGGTCACCCGCTCGCCCCGCTCCAGGGTCCAGTCCATCACCGCCGCCTGGTACGAGGCGAAGCCCGACGTGCCGTTCTCGATGAAGGCGCGGTTGTGGAGACCGCTCACGATGATCTCGCGCGCGATGGTGTGGGAGAGGGCGATGTCGGTGCCGACGTTGAGGCCGAGCCACAGGTCCGCGAACTGGGCGGACGAGGTCCGCCGCGGATCGACCACCGCGAGCTTCGCCCCGTTCCTGATCCCCTTCAGGACGTGGTGAAAGAAGATGGGGTGCGCCTCGCGGGCGTTCGACCCCCACAGGAGAACGAGGTCGGTGTTCTCGACCTCCTCGTACGAGCTCGTCCCGCCGCCTGCTCCGAATACCGTCGCCAGACCGACGACGCTGGGGGCGTGTCAGGTCCGGTTGCAGCTGTCGATGTTGTTGGTCTTGAGCACCTGCCGGGCGAACTTGCCGGCGATGAAGTTCATCTCGTTGGTGGCCTTCGAGCAACTGAAGATGCCGACTCCCGCGCCGCCCCTGGCGTCGGTCGCGGCCTTGAGGCCCGCCGCCGCCCGGTCGAGCGCCTCGTCCCAGGTCGCGATCCTAAGTGCGCCGTTCTCGCGGATCATGGGTTCGGTAAGACGAGGCAGTCCGTTGTGCATTCGGTGGTTCCTCCGTGGTGAGAGCCTGGTGGCTACGCCCTTCGGATCATACGGCGAGCGGAGCCCCGGCGAGCCAGCCGAATGCATCATGCGGGAAGCGCCCCTCCCCCACACCACTGTGAAGCAGGCCGACGTGTAGGCTTCTCTCGATGTGCAGGCCTGACCGCCTTTCGGTTCTAGCCGTCCTCCTGCTGGCCGGGTGCGCCACCCATTCGGAAGACCCCGCCGCTCCGACCGCCCCCCGCGCCCCCGTGGCCGGAACTGTCCCCGCGACCAGGAATTGCGCGGCCGATGTCGCGGCGGTCCAGAGCACGGCCAACCGCATGGCTTTCCGGGTCGAAAACAGATCGGTGAGCACGAAGGCCGGAACGATTCGAGAGCTTCGGCTCCTCTTCACGCCGGCCCGGTGCCCGGCCACGGTGGAAAGCCCCGCGGGCTGGTCAGGGTCCATCGAAGTCCAGGCTCCGAGGCACTATTGCGAGGTCGCCTGGGTCACCACGAGCGAGAACGGGGTCCCCGTGGGAACGAAGAAGGACGGCTTCGCGGTCACCTTCCGCCGGGGGAAGAAGGAAGTCCCTTCGTGGGCGGTGTTCCTCGATGGTTGCGCGGTCGGAGGGCCCGCCACCTCCCGGCTCCGGTAGTCCGGCGCGGCAAGCGGCTCAGCCGGAGCCGGGTCAGGGGAACCAAAACCAGCGCCCCCGCGTAGTATCCCGAGAGGGGAGTCCCATTGAAACGCAAGCGCGTCCTGGTCGCGGTAGGGGTCCTGGTAGTGGCGGCGGCCATTGCAGGAGTGGTCGTATCGAAACGCGGGCCGCAGCCCACCATCGTGCAGACGGCCACGGTCGCCCGGGCCGACCTGCAGTCCAAGGTGACCGCGAACGGGAAGGTGCAGGCCCAGAAGAAAGTCGACATCTCGGCCACCATCGCCGGCCAGATCACGCGTCTCGCGGTGAAGGAGGGGGACCGGGTCCGCAAGGGTCAGCTGCTTCTGCAGATCGACGCGGTCAACCCGCGGGCGGCAGCGCGCAGCACCGAGGCGGGCGTCCTCGCCCTCATGCGCGATCTCGACGCGGCTCGCGCGCGGCTCGAGCAGGCGCAGGACGACTTGAAGCGGACGGAGGAGAACTACAAGGCCTCCATCATTCCCGAGGCCGACTACCGGCGCGCCCAGACGAACCTCACCAGCGCGGAAGCGGCGGTGCAGGCGGCGCAGGGCCGGATCGACCAGGCGAAGGCGACCTCGGAAGGCGCGCGGGACACCCTGGCGAAGACCACGGTGCTCTCTCCCATGGACGGCACCATCACCGCGAAGCGCGTGGAGGAGGGCGAGGTGGCGGTGGTGGGAGTCCTCAATCAGCCCGGAACCGTGCTCCTCACCGTCTCCGACATGTCCGTGGTCGAAACCGAGATGGAAGTGGACGAGACCTCGATCCCGTCGGTGAAGGTCTCGCAGGAGGCGAGGATCCGGATCGACGCCTATCCCAACCGCACCTTCACCGGAGTGGTCACCGAGGTCGGCAACAGCCCCATCATCAACACCAGCTCTCAGGCGACGGCCATCAAGTTCAAGGTGAAGATCCAGATCAAGGACCCGCCCGAGGACATCAAGCCCGGCCTCTCCGTGCAGGCGGACATCCTCACCGGGTTCCGCTCGCAGGCCCTGGTGATCCCCATCCAGGCCCTGGTCGTCCGGGACATCGAATTGAAGCCCGGCGAGACGCCGAAGCCGGGCGCGCCTCGCGACGAGGAGGGTGTCTACCTGATCGAGAACGACAAGGCGCGCTTCCAGAAGCTCAAGACCGGGCTCCTCGGGGAACTGTCGCTCGAAGTCGTCGAAGGTCTCAAGGGCGGCGAGACCCTGATCACCGGGCCCTTCAAGGCGCTGCGGGAGATCAAGCCCGGCGACCTCGTGAAGGCCGAGAAGGCGAAGACCAAGGACGGCTCGACCCGCTGACATGTCCACCTCGGAGCTGTTGCGCGAGGCGCTCAAGGCCATCCGCGCTCACGCCCTGCGGAGCTTCCTGACCCTGCTCGGCATCATCATCGGGGTGTCCACCCTGGTGGGTGTGGTCTCCGTGATCGCCGGCCTCAACAGTTTCGTGCTCGAGAAGGTCATTCAACTCGCGCCCGACGTGTACGTGGTCCAGAAGTTCGGGATCATCCGCAGCCGCGAGGAGTTCCTCGCGGCCTTGAAGCGGCCGAACCTCGACTGGAACGACTACCTCGCCCTGCAGCGGAATCTCGTCCTCGCCGACGAGGTCGCGGCCCAGGCCGTGGGCCAGACCGCGGTGAAGTACCGCGACCGGCGCCTCGCCGACATGCAGGTCCTCGGCACCACCGCGAATTACGGGGCCATGCTGAGGCTCGCCATCGTCGGCCGCTACTTCACCGGGACCGAGGACGAGACCGCGAGCGCGGTGGCGGTCATCGGCTGGGACATCAAGGAGGAACTCTTCCCCCAGCAGGATCCCGTGGGTCACGACATCCTGGTGGGCGGCTCGCCGTACCGGGTCATCGGCCTCGTCGAGAAGCAGGGCCGCACCCTCGGGCAGAACAACGACAACAAGATCTACATCCCGATCCAGGCCTACCGGCGACAGTTCAGCAACCGCGACTCCCTGAACTTCCTCATCCGCGCCCACGGCGGCGTGCCGGGGGTCGAGGCCTCCTCCGATGAAGTGCGGTCCCTGTTGCGCGCGCTGCGTCACACCCCGTTCAAGGCGCCCGATCCGTTCGGCGTCATCACCGCCGAGACCCTGCAGACGCTGTGGCGGCAGATCTCGGCCGCGGCCTTCATTCTCTCCCTGCTCATCGCCTCGGTCTCGCTCGGCGTCGGGGGCATCGTGATCATGAACATCATGCTGGTGGCGGTGGTCGAGCGCACCCAGGAGATCGGGATGCGCCTCGCGGTGGGCGCGCGCAAGCGCGACATCCGCCGGCAGTTCCTCCTCGAGGCGGCGCTGCTCTCGCTCCTGGGCGGGGCCATCGGCGTCGCCGCCGGGTCGGTGATCGCCCTGGTGGTGCGAGGCGCCTTGAGCTTCCCCGCCGAAGTGACGCCCGCGATCGTCGCCATGGGCCTCGTGCTCTCGGTGGTGGTCGGCGTGGCCGCGGGCTACTGGCCCGCGCGCACCGCCTCCAACCTGCCCGTGGTCGACGCGTTGAGGGCCGATTGATGCGCCGCCCGCGATTCCGGGTTTCGTGGTTTGCGAACATCGCGTTCGCGTTCGGCGCGATGCGCGCGCACAAGCTCCGGAGCTTCCTCACCCTGCTCGGCGTGATGGCCGGTGTCGCCACCGTGATCATGATGGTGAGCTTCGTGGTGGGCTTCAACAACGCGGTCACCGAGGGCTTCACCGCCTTCGGCACCTACCTCGTCCAGTTCCAGAAGTACGAGCCCCGTTTCAACGGACCGAACGGTCCCCCCGAGGAACAACGCAATCGCCGCGACCTCACCATCGAGGACGCCCAGGCCCTGAAGCGCCTCTCCACCCTCGCGGCCGCGGTCTCGCAGGAGCGCTACCACTTCCAGGGCGTGGTGGTGAAGGCAGGCCGCCTGGAGGCGAATGGGCCGCAGTTCCTCGGGACCAATCCCGACTACTCCGTGGCCAACACTCACTACGTGCAGGACGGGCGCTTCATCACCGACGCCGACGTCTCCCACGCCGCCCGGGTCTGCATCATCGGCACCGATGTCGCGGACGCGCTCTTTCCCCACCGCGATCCCATCGACCAGGAACTGACCGTGAACGGCCGCGCCTATCGGGTGATCGGGCTATTCGAGAAGAAGGGCTCCGCCTTCGGCGGGAGCAACAACAACTTCGTGGCCGTGCCCATCTCGGCGTTCGACGACCAGTTCCCGGAGATAAAGAATGGAGGGGGCGACACCATCCACATCGCCACCGTGCCGAGACGCCCCGAGGACTACGACGCGCTCATCGAGGAGGAGACCGCGATCATGCGGGCCCGCCGCGGGCTGCGGCCGAATCAGGAGAGCGATTTCGCGATCTTCACCAGCGCGGGGCAACTCGACAACTTCCGTCAGGTGACAGGGGGCGTCGCCGCGGCCATGCTGGTGATCGCGGGCATCGCTCTGCTGGTGGGAGGGGTGGGGGTCATGAACATCATGCTCGTGAACGTCACTCAACGCACCCGGGAGATCGGACTCCGCAAGGCCCTGGGCGCCACGCGGCGCGACATCGCCACCCAGTTCCTGATCGAGGCGGTGACCCTCACCGCAGTGGGCGGCGCCCTCGGCATCGCGTTCGGTCTCGGAGCCGCGGTGGCCGCGCGCTACGCCTTCGACTTCCAGGCCGCGACGCCCCTGTGGTCGGTGGTCGTCGGGTTCGCGGTGTCGACGGCGGTGGGGCTCGTGTTCGGGATGTGGCCGGCGGTGCGGGCGTCGCGGCAGGATCCGATCGAGGCGTTGAGGTACGAGTAGAGTGGTCGGTAGGGGTGGGACGAGGTTGCTTCGTCGGTCGCCTTCGGCTCCCTCCTCGCAAGGACGAGAGGTCAAAGGGGCTTGGTAGTGGCGATGAACCCGATTAAAGCGTCCGCGCTGGCGGACCCGCGATTCAAGGCCAATCCCTACCCCTTCTACGCGCGGATGCGCGCGGAGAGTCCGGTCTTCCCGGTCTCCGTCCCCTTCTTTGGGCGGGGCTGGCTGGTCACTCGCTACGAAGACGTGGTCACGGTGGCCAGGGACGACCGGTTCTCGAGGGACCTGCTCCCCAAGTTGCGATGGCTGCCGCAGTTCGTGATCGTGCCGATGACTCGCCACATGCTGGGCCAGGACCCTCCGAACCACACCCGTCTGCGCAAGCTGGTCAGCCAGGCCTTCACCCCCGGCCGCATCGAGCGCCTCCGGGCGCGCATCCAGGCGGTTTGTGACGAGCTGCTCGAGGCCGCTCCGCGAACGGGCTCCTTTGACCTGGTCAAGGGCTACGCCCATCCCATTCCGTTCACCGTCATCGCCGAGCTGCTCGGGATCCCGCAGGAGGACCGTCAGCGCTTCCACACCCTGGTCCAGGGCAGCATCCCGATCACCGCTCCGACGGGGATCCTCGACGTTCCGATGTCACTCCCCTACCTCTGGCTGATCCTGCGGTACTTCCGGAGGCTGTTCGCGGAGCGCCGGGCCCGCCCCGGCGACGACCTGCTGTCGGCGCTCGTCCAAGCCGAGGAGGCGGGCGACCGCCTCGACGAGGACGAGCTGCTCGGGATGGCCAGCCTTCTCCTCTCCGCCGGCTACGAGACCACGGTGCACCTGATCGGCAACGCCTCCCTCGCTCTGCTCCAGCACCCGGACGAGCGCGCGCGGTTCGTGAGCGAGGCGAGCCTCATGGACTCGGCCATCGAGGAGCTGCTCCGCTACACGAGCACGGTGGAGATGACGCTCCCGCGCATCCTCCGCGAGGACGTGACGCTCTCGTCCGTGACCATGCCGCGCGGAGATTGGGTGAGCGGGGTCATTGGTTCGGCCAACCGCGACGAGTCCGTGTTCGCGGCCCCCGATACGCTCGACCTCGGTCGCGATCCGAACCCGCACCTGGCCCTCGGCAAGGGCCGGCACTTCTGCCTGGGCGCGAGCCTGCTCCGTTTGGAGGCTGAGATCGCTCTCGGGACCCTGTTCAGGCGCTTTCCCGGTCTCCGCCTCGCCCAGCCCGCCGAGTCGCTGCGCTGGCGCAAGCTCGCTCCCTTGCGGAGTCTCGTCGAACTGCCGGTCACCGGCCTGGACTGAGCCGTCCGTCCTCCCGCACCGCCTCGGCGATGAGCAGACCGGCGGCGCGCGCCGCCGGCAGGAGGCCTCCGAGGACGCCCATGGCGAGGGCGTACGCCATGCTCGACCCGAGAATCTCGGGAGTGATCCGGAAGGCGAACGCCACCTCGCTGAAGCTCTGGAGGTTGGAGGTGCTGGTCGAGTAGCCGTGCAGAGTGGACGCGAGCGCGCAGCCCAGGGCCCCGCCGATGACGCCGAGGAGGGCAGACTCGAGGACGAACGAGGTCAGGATCGCGGCGCGGGAGAAACCGATGGCGCGGAGGGTGCCTATCTCACGGGTGCGGGAAGCGACCACGCGGTACGCGGATGACCTCGTAGTCGGCCCAGATCTCGCTTTCGAAGGCGGCGCCGTTCTACCCGATGGGATTCCTATTCGCGCCAGGGCTCGCGTCGTCGGTCCGGACGCGGAGCGCGAGGATGAGGAGGTGCCGGAGGCCATACAGACTCAGATAGAAGAGCAGAAACGCCACGAGTCCCGATGCGAAAGCCACGCGACCGGCTGCGTCCAGCAGCCAGGCGATGGCCGCGATCGTGAGCGCCCGACCCACGACTCCGCGGATCACCCGCGGATAGTCCGTGCCGATCCGGTACCAGAGGTCGAGGATCTGGTAGAGGGCGGCGATCATCCGAATCGACACCCACACCCCGAGCGCGAAGGCCGCCAGTTGCCCGAGCATGGTCATGAGCGCGCCTCTTGTTCTCGCCCGAGGATGCGCACGCTCCCCAGGTCGGCGTCGATGGTGATCCGATTCCCGGTGCGGATGCGCTGCGTTGCTTCCGCGACATCTACCACGCAGGGCATGCCGAACTCACGCGCCACCGTGCCGGCGTGCGAGAGGTAGCTCCCGATCTCCACGACCGCGGCGCCCGCGGTGAGGAAGAGAGGCGTCCATGCCGGGTCGGTGTAAGGGGCGACCAGCACTTCGCCGGGCTCCAGCTGAGCATCGATGGACGGGTCCAGGATCACGCGGGCGACTCCCTCGTAGCGTCCGGGCGATGCACACTGGCCGGAGAGGACCGCATCGCCCAGCGTGGTCCCGGGCGGGGGCGGCGGCAGCGGCGCAAAGCCGAGCGTCTTCGGAGGACCCATCTTGCACAGCCGGATGTGCTCGATGCGCCGTTCGCGGATCCGGTCCTCCACGTCCCGCCACGCGAGTTGGCCGGCCTGCATCAGGCCAATTTCTGCGGAGCGCAGGAAGAAGATGTCGTCCCTGCATTTGAGCCTCCCCTGACCCATCAGTTCCTGCTCGATCCGCAGCACCTTCTTTCGCACCACGCCGAAACCCATGATGTGGAAGAAGCGCGAGTTCTCCCGCAGCTTGAAGTAGTACCTGACGCGCTCCGCGACGAAATGGATGAGGCGGAAGCGGAACCCGAGCAGGCGCTCGAGGGGCCACGCATCGAGCCGCTCGCGCAGTTCACGGAACAGATGGTCGCGAGCCTCCGCGGCCTTGCGCTCCTGCACCTCGGGGCCCGCGTCGATGGACAGATAGTTCCGGACCATGCCGAGTACGGGCGCTGGATCCTCCTCCCAGCGCACCGACCGCAGCTCGAACTCCTTCACCGCACGGTGGCCGTTCTTCGCCAGGAAGCGATCGAGCCGGTCGAGAAATGGGCGCGCTTCCGGCACTTCCTTCAACGCCGGCAGGGCTCTCTCGGGGGCCGGCCCGAGGAGGACCTCCCGCACGCGCTCACTGCGCCTCGCCTCCTGGGCCAGCGCCCAGATGCCGCGGCCCATCTCCGCGGAAAGCACTCCCTCCGAGCCCGAGCCGAGCAGGGCCTCGGCATCGGGGCGCAGGTCCCCGGCCCAGCGTCGAACCAGCAGGCGCAACACGCCCATCCACGGCGCGAAGCGGACAGCGGCGGCGTTCACCATGACCGCCATGTTGCCGATCGGGTCGAGAAGATCGGGCAGCAGGAGCAGCCTGCGCATGGCCGCCTCCGGTCCCAGGCCCGGGTCCCCGTCGACCTCGAGGCACAGCGCGCGGTACCCGTCCATCGCATCATCCGGGAGCGCGGCCGAACGGGCGAGGAGCACCGCGCTCACGAGGTAGGCGAGCAGGCCCAGGGGAAGCAACGCCAGGGCTTTGCCAGGGGAGAAACGCAACGCGGGCGGTTCCCGCGAAAACGAGTAGGCGTGACGGGCCAGGTCTTCATCGGAGACCGCGAATGGCAGCAGGCGTCGCAGGAACTCGACGTCCACGTAGATCCAGCCCCTTATGAAGCGCAGGCCCGGGGGCCGGACCATGAGCAGCATGTCCGTGGAGAAGGGCGTGAGCGGGTCGGTGAAGTTCTCCACGATCGGTTTGAACAGGACGTACTTGCCCTTGACCCCAAGGCCCACTTCCTCGCGGCCCATCACCGTGATCGGCCGCGACTGAAGCATGTGGAACCGGCCCTGGCTGATCGCCCACTCCACGTCCTGCGGCTTCCCGAAGTGAGCCTCCGATCGGAGGGACCACTCGGCCACGGTCTGAACCTGCTCCGCGGAGAGGGTCTCGCGCCGGCGCATGGCGTGCGGCACCTCCGAGAGTCGGGCGTCGCGCCCCGTCTCCAGATGTGACGCGACCATGAAACGTTTGTCGGAGATTCGGCGTTCGCGAAGACGCAGGCCCTCACGCTCCACGATGTAACGATCGGGAGTGACCCGCCCGTCGACGATGGCGGCGCCCATCCCCCAGCTGGACTCGATGATCAGTTCGCTCCTCACTCCGGTCACCGGATTGGCCGTGAAGGCCACGCCGGAGATGTCCGAGGGGATCATCTCCTGCACCACGACCGCCATGTGGACCGAGGCGCCGTCGATCCCATGGGTCGCGCGATACGAGACGGCTTCAGGGCTCCACAGCGAGGCCCAGCACTTCCTGATCATCGGCAGAAGATGCGGCGCGTCGACGTAGTAATAGGTGCTGTGCTGGCCGGCGAAGCTCGCGGCCCCGAGGTCCTCGGCGGTGGCGGAGCTCCTCACCGCGCACAGGACGTCGGGTCCGCGGGTCCCGGTCAGGCGGGCATGCGCGGCGAGGATCTCCGCCGAAAGCGCAGGCGGAAGGTCGGTCGCCTCGATTCGAGCGCGTACCGAAGCGCAGCGCTGCGACAACTCGCTCCGCGGGGCGTCGCCCATGCCGCGCAGTTCGCCTTCCATGTCCAGCCGCTCAAGGAACCGGACATAGGCTGACGAGGAGACGACGAACCCCGCTGGAACGGGAAAGCCCTTGCCCAGAAGCTCCCCGAGGTTGGCCGCCTTGCCTCCCGCGAACGCCGCGTCATGGGCGCGGACTTCGTGCAGGCCGAGGATGCTCCGGGTCACAGGAACCTCGGCGTGAAGGGCGAATAGGACCGGGCCGGCCCGGGGGTCCTCATGCCGGGCCCCAGAGACGGATGCGGCCGTCGGCCAGAGCCACCGCGAGCTGCTCGCCATCTCCGTAGAGCGCAACCCCGACGAAAGCCTCCTCGGCGGCGCCGTACAGGCTGGCCATGACCGCTCGAGAGTCGAGGTCCCAGATCTGCACGACGTTCTCGAGGCCCACGGTGACGAGGTGTTGTCCATCGGCGAAGAAGCAGGCCGAGGTGAGCGGCTTTCGGAAGGGCCCGAGACTCACGGGCGGCGCCTGACTCTCCAGGTCGAAGACCCGCAGCAGCCGGTCCTGACTCGCGGCCGCCAGCCGCCGCCCCGTGGGGTCGACCCGCACCAGGGTGACCGGGGCCTCGGGGCCGCGCAGGGTGGCGGTAAGGCGCACCGTCGCCGCCTCCAGCACGCGCAGGATGCGATTGGTGTGGGCGGTCACCAGCCTCTTGCCGTCGCCCGCGTAGGCGAGGGCCGTGATCGCCGAAGGCTGGCGATACAACTCCCGGCGAGGATCGCCGCTCTGGCAGCCGCCAACCTCCCACAGCTTGAGGTTGGTGTCGGTGCCTCCCGAGGCCAGGATCTTTCCGTCCGGCGAGAAGGCCAGGCTGGAAACCATCTCCTCGTGGCGAAGTTTGGCGGGCAGCTCCACGCCCCGAGTGAGATCGAAAAGATGGATGGCGCCGTCGATGTGACCGACGGCCAGCAGCTTGCCGTCAGGCGAAAAAGCGAGGCACACGGCGCGGGCATCGTGGCCCGCGCGTCGGTGCATCTCGGTGCTGAGGACGACCAGCCGACGCCGGGCTGCCAGGTCCCACAAGCGCACCGCGCCATCGGTGCCGGCCAGGGCCAACACCTGCCGCACCGGTGAGAAGGCCATGGTCTGGGTGGCCGGGGGCTCGCCGAAGGTGCCCA